>NZ_BSNL01000003.1 GCF_030159975.1 Sulfitobacter pacificus | reverse complement strand
CATTCCTCGAAGCGCTCTGAATTATGCCGATATGCTGCGCCGATCTAACCGCAACGCAACAGGTTGTAAGGGTCGGCGCGGCATAAACCGGAGCGCGGCATTATGACCCTTATGCCGACATCGGCATAACGCCCATGCCACAAAAGCGCCCCATCGCCTGCACCGAGACTACGGTCTGAGCCGCTTTGGCAACACAGCCTATTCCCGTGAAGAGATTGTCGCAGAACTGACGTCCTGCTTTCTTGGGCAGGAGCTTGGGTTCACCGCGCATACGCTCGAGCTGAACGCCTCCTACTTGTACCACTGGTTACGTGTGCTGCGCTCGGACAAGACGGCGATTTTCAGACACGCTGCCGATGCCCAGAAGGCCTGCGATTATCTGATCGCAAGGTCGGAGGCGGGCAGGGCGGGGGCTACCGATCAGGCGGCATGAGAAGTTTGGTGCTGTCGCATGCGGCGGCTCTCAAAGAGAGAAAGCAAGCTTTGGGTTTTGTGTTTTTAATTTACTCGAAAGGACAGACCCATGACCACTTCCGCACTCCCTCAAACCGAAGGCCCCGACATCGCAACAATCGCGGCGCAGAATGATGCTTTCCGTAAACTCGCCTGCCTTGGCATTGCACCGGATCAGCCGATTGCGGGCCGCATGCATGTCACACGGTCTCTTGTGGAGGCCGAGGATGGCTTCATGGCTGAGGCGGTCAAAGCAACAGGTGCGTTCGACGTCTTTGAACCCGAGAATGATCCTGACGGCTGCCACGACTTTGGCGCGGTAGGTATCCGAGGGCAAAAGGTCTTCTGGAAAATCGATCTTTATGAGGCGGATAGCGATTTTCGATATGGTGCTGAGACCCCAGACAATCCCGCAACCACCGTGCGCGTGCTGACCATCATGATGGCGTCTGATTGGTAGGTCAGGGGGCCTAACCTCACAAACGAAGCACAATCTGAAGGCTCGCTGACCCCTACAAAGGGAAAGCGGGCCTTTTGTCATTTGATCCTCAAATCCGGGGATTGGTCAGGCCGTTCCGAGTGTTCGGGGCGGCGCAAACATCTCAATAAGGACATCACATGACAAATGCACTCAAATCCGTTTCCGTCGCCATTGGCGATCTTGTCGCCCACCCCGCCAATGTGCGCAGCAAGTCACCGGAGGAATATGCCTCCGACAATATTTCCAACCTCAAAGCCAGCATCGGCGTTCTGGGCATCATCCAACCGCTGCTTGTGCAAAAGATCGATGGCAAGTTCGGCGTATTGGCAGGTGGTCGACGTCGCGCTGCCTTGAACGAATTGGTCGCTGATAAGGCCGCCAAGGGCTTCACCATCAAAACCAAGATCGAATGCCGCTTGGTGCCGGACAACTGTGATGTAACCACGGCCCTATCGTTGGCCGAGAACATCACGCAGGCACCGATGAACGCTATCGACGAGTTCGAGGCGTTTGCGCGCATGATGGAGGTTGATGGCCAATCGCCGGACACCATCGCCAAGACCTTCGGGACAACAATCGCCGCCGTCAAAGGCCGTTTGCGTTATGGTTTAATCCACCCAGATATTCGCGCTGCGGCGCGCGCCAAGACGATCACGCTCGATACAATGAAGGCCTTTGCGGACCATCCAAGCCAGGCCGTGCAGCTTGAGGTGTATGAGGCACTGACAGGCGATGACAGCTATGTGCAGGCCTATATGGTGCGTCAGGCGCTCAAAACCCGCGGTGTGCAGGTGAGCGACGATATCGGGGCCTTCGTGCGCGAGGACTATGAGGCGCGGGGTGGTCCCATCGCTGCTGATCTGCTCGAGGAGCATTCGGTGTTGGAAGACATCGCGCTGGTCGAGGTGATCATGGTCGAGAAACTCACCGCCGCCGCCGAAGAGGCACGGGCCCAAATGGGGTTTGCATGGGCCGAGGCGTTGGTGCGCTACGATTATGCAACGATGGCAGAATATGGTCGCGTCTATCCGGGACTGATCGAGCCTGATGCCACTGGTCAAAAGCGCGTGGATGCAATCACCGATGAGCTGGAGAAACTGCAACTTGAAATGGAGGACGAAACCCTCGAGACGGATGCCTACAATGCCCTCTACGATCGCGTGGATGCGCTCGAGGAAGAAGCGCGGGATCTGCAAGAGGCCTACAGTGCAGACGATCTTGCGCAGGGTGGTGTCATCGCATCCTGGTCAAACGGCAAAATTACGCTGCATGTCGGCTTGGTACGGCCAGAGGACAAGCCTGAGGCGACATCGCAGACGACCAGCGCCAGTGGCACGTCTGGCGACGCAGAAGGGCAGGGCGCAGACGCAATCGTCTATCCCGCCTCGCTGACCCAAGACCTCAAGACCGAACGGGCAATGGCGCTCGGGGCTGCCATGACCCTGCATCCCGAAGCCACGCTCGATCTGACATTGTTCAAGCTGGTCACGGATGTGCTTGGTGGCATGAGCGCAACCCACGGCATCAAGGTCGAGGCCCGCAAGGAATACCGCAGCCACGCCAAGATGGATGAGATCGATGGCACATCGCTGGAACAGGTGGCCGAGGCGCATGACGCGCTCGATCTGTCCTGGGCGGACGAGGCGAAGTCTCCGGCAGATCAGTTTGCGTCGTTCCGCGCACTTGAAGCTGGCGAGAAAGCCAAACTGGTCGCCTATGCCACGGCCAGCACGACGCAGTCCTGTTTGGCGCGCAGCGTTCAGAGCGACAGCCTGATGCACGACTTCGAGATCGAGGTCATGCCTGACATTCGCGCGCATTGGACGCCGAACGCGGCGCTGTTCAACCGGTTCAAGAAGGCGTGGCTGCTCAAAATCCTTGGCGAAGAGCTCGGCCTCGCGCAGGAGGCGGTCACACTGGCCTCCATGAGCAAGAAAGAGATCGTTGCCTTTTGTGACAAGCTTTTCGCCGAGCCATTTGCAACGCTGACAGAGGCACAACACGCGGCCGTTGCCGCATGGTGTCCGCCGATGATGCAAACGACCGGTGGCGTTAGTTTGGTTGTGGATGCAGAGGAAGACGCCGCTCAAACCGAGACTGTTCAAGCGAAAGCCGCCTGATCCTTTGAGGAGACCCGCGCTTGGAAACATCAGGCGCGAGTCACATTCCGAAAACCCCGTTGAAACATCAAGAAAGACATCCCCATGGCTATTCTCAAGTTCACCGCGTCCGCTGTTGCGGCGCAAATCACGCACGCGCGCTCGTGTTCAACCTTCCTGCCCAATTGGAACGGGCCAATCGACAAGCCGGCCCTGATCCTCATCGTTGGCAACGGCGTGCATCTGCGCTCCAACGGTATCGATGGCTCTACCACGCGTATTGTCACCACCGAGCAGTCCGATCCCAGCTTGGCCTTTGCGAACGGCATCAATCCATTTCGGGACAGCGATTGGATGGCACGGCGTCAAATGGCGTTCCGCGATCTGACCGGGCAGTTCTACACAGACTTCCTTGACGATGTGCAGACACTTATTGATCGCGGGCAGGGGGCCATTCGACTGGCCACCGATGGTCATTCCATCCGCGTCTTTGTGCGCCGCGCGTCGGATTTTTTGATTGGTGGCACCTATGAGGTGCCTTCGGGTCTTGGCGGAACATTCCGAGTGGTCTTGAAGGACGCCTGCGACACCTTTGCCATAGTGCAGAACTGCGGCAACTGTGCGGACTTCGACGCCATGCAGCCGTATCGCGTGCCGCTTGATGCGCTGAAGGAACTTGAAGACCGGAGGGCAGCGTAGTGGGCTGGTTGTTTTACACCGACCGGCGGATTCAGACCTACGCCGATGAGAAGGCAGAGATCACGCGTCTCTGCACCTTCGAGACAGATACGCGCCGCACGACACTGGTCAAAGTCAGCAAGGTTGGCTTGACGTGGTATGCGGCAGCAAAGGTTGAGAGCATTGATCAGGTGCCTTTGGAGGATCGAACATATGTGATCGACAAAGATGGGTCGTTCACCTTCGGTGCGGTGTTTCTGACGCGGTATGACGACGGGTGCTGGGGCTACAAAGACATGGAAGAAAGCGCTGGTCCGGGCGAATCCCGCGCGCCGCTGAGCCTTCTTAATCTCCTGTCCGAGTTGAAAGACCCCGGCAGCTATGCCCACGCCTGGCGGCAACGCTGTCGGGACTGGGCCGCGATCCCAGACTACGCTGAGGGCGACAAGGTCAAGCTCGCATCCCCTTTGACGCTCAGCGATGGCAGCACCTGCCAGATCGTCACAGCAACCCATTACAGGCGCGGGCGTCAAAAACGGCGCTGCTACCGCATCGAGGAAACCGGCAGTCTTGTGCGGCTCTCAAAGGCATCACTGGCGGGATCGGAGCTCATCAGTCGCGAAATAGCTGAGGGCAGTGCGGTGTTGGCAGAGTTTTTTGCCAGCCATAACGTATAGTCACGAAGTCAGGTTGGCCCGTGACCGTTTGAAGCGGACGTTAAGCTCCTCTACGTCACAGTCCGCAACGCGGGAAAAGCGAGCCTTCGCATCGGATACATGAAGGTCCGCTTTTTTATTGGTGAACTTACTTACACCGCATCACCGCTGCTGGCTCATCTGCTTTGCACCACTTCTGCAAACCAAGATGCGCCGTAGGGCAAAGCCTCGTCGTTAAAGTCGAACCAAGCACTGTGCAGGATACACGCGTCTTCGTCAGAACCATTCCCGATCCAACCATAACATCCCGGACGATCTTCCAACATGAACGCGAAATCTTCAACGATCATAGTTTGTGGCGGTGCCGCATTTACTGTGTCGAACACTTTACCTGCTGATGCCAATGCTCGATCAGCGGCACCGTGATCGTTTACCAGCGTTGGATACTGGCGTTCGTAACGTACCGTCGCTTCTGCGCCAGTCATTTTGCAAACGCCCTCTACAATAGTCCGTAAAGAAGGCTCGGCCTGCGCTCGCGCTTCTGGATGGAACGCCCGAACTGTTCCGCGCAAGACGACTTCGTTAGGCAAAACATTATACGCGTCGCCCCCGTGTATCTGTGTTGTCGAAACAACGATGGCATGCAGCGGGTCAGTCTGGCGTGATGCAATCTGTTGCAGTGCGACAGTGATTTGTGCGGCTGTCAGAACGGTATCGGCACCTCTCTGGGGTTGTGCCGCGTGCATGCCTTTGGATCGGATCGTAATTTCATACCCGTCGCCTGATGCCATCATGGGGCCGCCTTTGGCCGCAAATGTGCCAATCGCCATGCCGGGCCAGTTGTGCATTCCATAAATTTCGTCGCAAGGGAATTTCTCAAACAAGCCCTCGCGCATCATCCGCGCGGCTCCGCCGTCTTCACCACCCATTTCTTCGGCAGGTTGAAAGATGAAAACAACTTTTCCGGCAAAGGCACGATCTTGCGCCAGATGCCGCGCAGCCCCAAGCAACATCGTCGTGTGTCCATCGTGACCACAGGCGTGCATCACACCAACATTGACGGACCGGTACGGCGTGTTGTTTTTCTCTTCTATTGCCAGCGCATCCATATCAGCACGAAGGCCGATTGTCGGACCATCGCCCTTTGCTCCGACGAGCACCCCAACGACGCCCGTTCCGCCAACGCCTGTTGTTACTTCGATGCCAAAAGACTTCAGTTTTTCAGCAACAAAGGCCGCCGTTTCATGTTCTTGATAGGACAGTTCGGGATTTGCATGAAGGTGACGACGCCATGCGGTCATGTCTTCGGCAAAGGCGGCAATTGAATTTAAAACGGGCATGATATGGTCCTTAGATAAATTTTACGACTTTAGCACGGCAAGCGTGTCGTCTCGGGCTGAGACGAGATGGGCCGTCAATATGTTTTGAGCATTTTCAAGTTTTCCTGTTCGGCAAGCCGCCAGCAAAGCATGGTGTTCAGCGTCGGATTGATCCGAGCGTGTGCCGATGGAAAGGGCGATAATTTCTGACCGCACCCCTCGTTTGGTAAGGCCAGAAATTGTATTCAACAGCAGATCTCTTTCACATGGCGCGTAAAGCGCCATGTGAAACGCCGCGTTTTCCTGGCCAAGCAAAAGCGCATCGGTTGTCTGTTCAGCACGATCGAGTGCCATTTCTGCCTCGGCCCAAACACGTTTGTCGTGACTTTGAAACGCTGCCGCTAACGCGATCTGTTCCAAGGCTAGTCGCATATCGAACAGGTCTCGAACATCGGTAGCAAGAATAGGTGCCGCACGCGCTCCGCGATTCGCGTCGTAAGTGACAAGCCCCTCACCCGCGAGCTGATGAAGCGCTTGCCGCACGGGTGTGCGTGACACCGCGAGTTCTTCCGCGATCAAATCTTGCCGGATCGGCTGATCAGGAGATATTGCACCATCTAAGATTTGGGTACGTAGATGGTCGACAACTGTATTGGATGAGTTTTTCATAATTGTATCCAATATACAAAATTGGGTACAGTCAACTCTTTTGCAGATTTAGATTTCTACTTTGGGAAAAGCAGCCATTTGTAAATTGTGCAGCATTTGATGGTTTGGGCTCTTTCGGCACCTTAGCTGCGATCTGCGCGAAGGTCCGTTAAGCGGGCAGGCGAGTGCTTCATTCAGAACATTATGAATATCCGTATATTCTGAATCATACAGGTAGTGAGGAGTCCCAAAATGAGACAGTTTGCAGTGGATGATCTGATCCGGAACACAGGGGATCTCTTCGAGGCAGCGACCGTCGTCCCGGTTGCCATCACTAAGCATCGCAAGTCATGCTTTTGGGTCATGTCGATGGAGCGGTTTCAGGCTCTCACGATTGGCCGCAGATCGCAGGTGGCACTTGATGTGACCGATATACCCGAGGATCTGGGCAATCTCCTGGACAACGGTATCGCGGATCATTTCCGTGGCCGCTGACACTGAGGTTTATGAAGCCTGGTTTCGTTCCAGGGTCCAAGAGGCGCTGGATGATCTGAGTCCTGCAAGATCTCAGGAGCAGGTGATGCGGCGCGTTCAGGTGCTCATTGATGAAAAGCGCCGCATTCGGTCTTGATCGGATCGCTGGCTTGTTGACGGGTACCAAACACCCAAAACTTGACAAAATGGTCACTTGGGGTATATACATTCGTATACACGAGAGGGTAGGCTATGATTGAATCCAAAATCCGTAAAGTCGGCAACTCTGCTGTCATGACGCTGAGCACCGAAATGCTTGCGCTGCTTGATGCCAAGGAAGGCGACACGCTCTATGCAGTGCGCACTGATGACGGCGGGCTGAAGCTGATGACTGAAGATCCCGAACTGCAGGCAGCACTTGCCGCAGCGGAGACAGTCATGGATGAGAACCGCGACCTGCTTCAGGCGCTTGCATGACCCAATGGGTCTGGGTGCCGCTGCCTGCCTTGTATGTTGTTCATGATCGACAGATCGCCCGCCACGGAGGTGCGTCGGGCACCCGCGATCCAGCGCTTTTGGAAGCTGCCTGTGCCCGGCCCTTGAATCAGGCCGGGTATGGCGATCCGGATGCCTATGCGCTCGCTGCGGCTTACGCATTTGGCATCGCCAAGGCCCATGCCTTTGTCGACGGAAACAAGCGCACCGCCTTCGTGGCCGCGTTCACGTTTCTACGGCTTAACGGCATTGCGATACGTCCTGATCCCGGAGTGGGTGTTCGGATGATGGAAGACCTGGCATCAGACGGGGTTAGTGAGCAAGGATTTGCAGAGTGGCTGCGGTCGCTTAACGCCGGGTGAGCCTGAGCTTTCCCTGACCATTCCAAATTTCTAGCTTTAGCGCCCTTTGTGACCTTGAAAGAGGAAAGGTGGCTTTTTGTTCTGTGAATTTCATTTTCACAAAGGACAGAAACCATGGCCCATGCCAACCAGAAGCACTCCAATCAATCCCGATCTAACGCTCAGCTTAAATCAGCCCTGTCGCTGATCGCCGCCGAGATCGCGCGCGGTCCTCTGCGCAGCTCCTCTCTCTCGAAGATCATGCGCGACACCATTGGCGGCAGCGATGCCAGCGGTGCATGGAATTGGCGTATGGCCTACGACATGATGCAGGCTGCTGCTGTTCAGACAATTCTCTTGAATGCGAGCGGGTCAGGCCCACTTGGTGCTGCCAAGAACCTCGCGATGCGGCTCTTGACAGAAACACGGCGTTCCGAGCAACAGATCCGCCTGCAACAGTTCTCGACCCCGCTGCCTTACGCGGCCCTCGCCGTGCGCGCGGCGGCGATCCGCAGTGGTGAGACGGTGTTGGAACCCTCTGCGGGAACCGGCTCATTGGCAGGCTTTGCCAAGCGGGCAGGGGCCAAGCTCATGCTCAACGAAGTCGATCCATTTCGCCAGCGGCTGCTGGATGTG
Organism: Sulfitobacter pacificus; assembly: GCF_030159975.1. Lineage (NCBI taxonomy): Bacteria > Pseudomonadati > Pseudomonadota > Alphaproteobacteria > Rhodobacterales > Roseobacteraceae > Sulfitobacter > Sulfitobacter pacificus. Next base: position 74,225 of record NZ_BSNL01000003.1, on the reverse strand, counting down.
GTGTTCGACGCGCAGGCGATGGGACATGACGCCGAACATATCGATGATCTGCTGATATCAACAACCGCCCCCAGCGTTATCGTGATGAACCCGCCGTTTGCGTCCTCGGTCGATCGCTCCCGCGATAAGCACATCGCCGCCAAACATCTCATCGGGGCCGCGAAACGGTTGGCACCCGGCGGACGCCTCGTCGCGATCATGCCGATGGGCTTCACCCCCGAACGGGATGCTGCACATTGGGTGCGGGCACTGAGCCTTCTCACACCGCGGTTAGCATTGACCATCCCGGGCCATGTCTACCGCAAGCTCGGCACCAGCGTGGATACGCAATTGATGGTTTTTGATAAGGTCGACGAGGCCAGCGAGATGATCCGCACCTCCGTGGACGATCTCGCAGCATCAGTCAGCGTTGTCGACCAGATCGCCGCAACACGGTCGATTGTAGCGTCTGTGACGGCGGCGCGCTCGTTGCATATCGGGCGCCCCCTGATGGGATCCGCGCCTCACAAGGTGCGCAAACTTGACGCATCAAACGCATCTGCTGCCAAAACACCTAAACACGCAGCGACACCGCTGTCGTTCGCCACGCTCGAGACGCCGCGCGAAAACACCCCCATATCCGAGATCTATGCCCGCTATCGCCCACAGCGGATCGACATTGCGGGTGCACAGGAACACCCGACGCCGTTGGTTGAGAGCATTGCGATGGCCTCGGTCGCACCACCCGTGCCGTCCTTGCAATCCGCCGAGGGGTTGCGCTTGCCAAACCGCTTGATCGCAGAGGGCCATCTCTCTGAGGCCCAACTTGAAACCATCATCATGGCCAACGATGCCCATGCGCGGGATTTGCCCGGCAAGTTCACCATCGATGACGACCAGACCAAGATGCTGCGCTGTGATGAGGATGCGAAGGCACGTGCCTACCGCTTGGGGTATTTCCTCGGGGACGGCACCGGCTGCGGTAAGGGACGCGAGTGCGCTGGCCTTATTCTGGTTAATTGGCTTTCCGGGCGGCGCAAGGCCGTTTGGGTGTCAAAATCCGCAACCCTGATTGAAGACGCCTTGCGCGACTGGACGGATCTCGGTGGCTCGCCCGCAGATATCCAGCCACTCTCGAAATGGAAGCCCGACCAGCACGTCACCATGGGCGACGGCATTCTGTTCGTGACTTATGCAACACTGCGCTCCGCCGGTAAATGCGGCACCACGCGCCTGAACCAGCTGCTTGCGTGGATGGGTGACGACTTCGACGGTGTGCTCGCTTTTGACGAGGCCCACGCGATGCAAAATGCGGCTGGATCGGAGCAGGGCAGGGGGGCAAAACCGTCCCAACAGGGTCTTGCGGGTCTGCGCCTGCAACTCGCCACTCCGCGCGCCCGCGTCTTCTACGTCTCGGCGACGGGGGCCACATCTGTCCACAACCTTGCTTATGCATCTAGGCTCGGGCTCTGGGGCCAAGGACCGGAATATCCGTTCCCCAGCCGCGAGAGCTTCGTCTCAGCGATGGAGGCGGGCGGTGTGGCGGCAATGGAGGTGGTGGCCCGCGATCTCAAAACACTCGGATTCTACACCGCACGTGCGCTGAGCTTTGACGGGGTCGAATACGATGTGCTGGAACATGCACTGACGCCTGCCCAAACGGAGATCTATGATGCCTATGCGGGCGCGTTCCGCACCATCCATCACAACTTAGAGGCCGCACTGACCGCGGCAGGCGTCAATGATGCCTCGGGAGAGACAAATGCTTCAGCTGCAAAGGCCTCCGCCAAGTCGCGGTTCGAGAGCACAAAGCAGCGCTTCTTCAATCATCTGTTGATGGGCATGAAAGCCCCGTCGATTGTCAGCGCCATTCAGCAGGACCTATCCGACGGTTATGCCTGTGTTATCCAAGTGGTCTCAACGGGCGAAAGCCTCTTGAAACGGCGCTTGGAGGTCATGGACCCCGATGACGAACTGGTCGAGGGGGCATTGACGCCGCGCGACTATGTGCTCGGCTACCTCGAACAGGCCTTTCCAATCCACACCCAGAAGCTTGTCGAGATTGATGGCAATGTCGTCGCAGAGCCGCTGCGGGATGAAACAGGGTCCTTGGTCGTCTCTCGCGAAGCCTTAGCATTGCGGGACGAAGCGATGATGGACCTGATGGCGCTGGCCCCGATCCCCGCGGCACTGGATCAAATCCTCTGGGCGTTCGGGGATGAGGCCGTGGCAGAAGTCACGGGTCGGTCCATCCGCCCGCTCAAATCCAGCGACGGCGCGCTCTTCATCGAAAAGCGCGCTGCGAGCAGCAATTCGTCCGAGACGCAGGCGTTTATGGATGGGGAGAAAAACATCCTGATCTTCTCGGATGCGGGAGGCACGGGGCGATCCTATCATGCGGCGCAAACAGCGAAAAACCAGAAGCGGCGTCGCCATTACCTGCTGGAACCCGGCTGGCGTGCGGATGCAGCCATTCAGGGACTTGGGCGCACGCATCGCTCGGCGCAGGTCAGCGCGCCGTACTTTCGGGTCTGCACCTCGGACGTGCACGGTGAAAAACGCTTCACCTCAACAATCAGCAAACGGCTTGATCAGCTTGGCGCGCTCACCAAAGGCCAACGCGAGACAGGCTCGCAAGGCATGTTTCGCGAGGAGGACAATCTTGAAAGCCCTATCGCGCGGTCCGCGCTGCGTGGATACTACGCCGATCTTGCCGCGGGGCGTGCGGAGGCGATGGGCTATGAGACCTTTACCGACTGGACGGCATTGCGGCTGATCGACAAGGACGGCATGCTGTTAGAAGAGCTGCCGCCGATCCAGCGGTTTCTCAACCGTGTGCTGGCGCTACCGATCCATATGCAGAACGCGCTCTTCGCAGAGTTCATGCAGCGCATCGCCGATCAGACCGAACGCGCCCGCGAGGCTGGTACACTTGATCTCGGGGTGGAGACGCTGCGGGGCGAGACGATCAAGCAGGTCTCAGTAGAAGATCTATGGACCTGCCCGCAATCCGGGGCTGTGACACGTATCATTGGATTGGAGGTGACGGATCCAGTTCATATAGCGACCGCCGATGATGCCCTTCGCAATAACTTCGACAAAATCCCTATGGTCAATCGCGCTTCGGGCCGGGTTGGGCTGATCTCGAAACGCCCGATGCAGATGTATGACGAAGATATCGTAACCCTGATGCGCAAGGTTGTGCGGCCAACTGGCAAATCCTACCTCGAGGAGGGGAAATTCGAAGCCTCGGCTTGGGAGGCGGTCGAGCAACCAGAGTTCATCCGGCTTTGGGACGAGGAGGCCGACAGCCTGCCTAAAACCACCACGACAAAGCTCTACCTGCTCACGGGTCTGTTGCTTCCGATCTGGAAGACCATTCCGACCAGCAACGAGCGTATCTATCGCGTCACGCCCGAGGGCTTTGCGAGCATGATTGGCCGCACACTGAGCGAGGAGGGGGCCGCAGCCCTTCGGGCGCGGTTCATGAAAGGGATTCCCGAAACACCGGGTGAAATGCTGACAGCTGCCCTTGGCACGACAGCACCCGTCGATCTGGGGCGCGGCCTGACGCTGACGCGCCGCCGCGTTGCGGGTGATGTGCGCTTGGAGATTGGTGGCGCTGACAAGGGCACGATCGATGGTCTCAAAGCCCTCGGGTGTTTTACAGAAATCATCGCCTTCCAGCTGCGGGTCTTTGTCCCGAACGGGGCGGGTGTCGATGCGGCGGCAATACTCGCCCGCATCGTTGGCGATGGGCACCCAAGTATCCGCAGCGCAGCCTGATCAGCGTTGCGGGCGACAGTAGCACTTCCACCAAATGCAGAGACCGCGTGCCCGCCCATATTGGCGGGTGCGCGGCCGATATTAGTAAATCCAGATGGAGAGACATATGAACATCGCGGAAATCAAAACAGCTGTGGACGCAGGGACCTCCGTTCACTGGTCAAACGAGGGATATGTGGTTCGCAAGGATTCTCTGGGCCAGTATCTCATCGTCTTTGAGCACAACGGCAGTGCCATTGGCCTGACTGACCGTAGTGGGGGCCGTCTAAATGGTCAGGAAGAGGAGTTCTTCCTTGCCGATCGTGATGTCTGAAACATCCCATTTGACCATTGGGCAAAGAATGGGTCGCGCTGGTGTTGTGGCGACGTGCGTCCATTTAGGGCTTTGCACTGTTTGAGAGGTCGGGAGAAAGTTGAAAGCAGGCTTTCTGTTTTGTGATCCCACAAGGGGTCGAAAAGCAATCTCGGATGGTCTGGCAAGATGTCGGGCCCCGATAACCCAAGAAGGATAAGACCCATGTTCGCAGGAAACCTCACGAAAAACGCCGACACCGCAGCCGCTGTCTTCACCGGCACAATCCACAACACCAAGTTCGACATCGCGATCCAGTTGGAAACCCGCGCAAAGATGTCAGAGCGCAGCCCGGACTATGACGTCACGGCGGTCAATAAATCAGGCCGCAAGGTGCGTATTGGCACAGCCTGGAACGAGATCGGAAACACAAGCGGTAATCCCTACATCTCGATGCAGCTGGATGTTGGCCTTGGGCCATTCCGCGTCAATGCCGTGCAGACGCAGGAAGCGCGTAAAGCCAAGAGTGAAGACTTCGAGATCATCCCGCTGGTCTCGAACGGAGCGATGAAGTCTGGCTCAATCTCGGGCGAGCTGACGGCGATGGATGCTGACAACGCCTTCGCAGGATACATCGCCAACATGATGTTCGATCTGGATTTCATGCTCATCGAGAATGGCTACAAGACCGAGGAAACCCATCCCGATTACCGGATCGAGGTCAGCTCGCCGAAGGGCAAAGCGATCCGCGTCGGTTCCGCTTGGATGGCGAAGAGCACTCGGACCGGCAACGATTATCTGTCGTTGCTGATCAACACGCCTGACGGTGATTTGCGTGTCAATGCCGTGCAGAACGAGGAGCAGCGTGGCGGGCAGACGTTCTCGATCATTCCGTTCGTGCATAGCGGAGATCAGCAGCCGGACGCCAGCGGTGGATTGGCGCTGGTTGCTTGATTGAAGCGAAACCATCGACTGACAGGACAGGGGAGCCGCGGCAACGCGGTTCCCCTTTTTTGTTTGTATGATCGAGAGACACCTGCGCTTTCCTAGGCGTTTAGGTGCGGCCCAAACCGGAAATAGAAGACTTGCGCAGCAAAAGTCTCGAAAGAGTTCTCTTTCCCAAATGCCGTCCCGCAGCATTTAGCTTGAGCAGAAAATTCAGCTTGTTGCGATTAGCCCAAACCGGACTTCGATCCGACTTTTGAGTTTCTGCGGTGCGGCCCGTCAGAGCTGCCATTCGCTGCATCTGCATGCCTGTTCGATCTCATAGGCTGGCCCTGCGACACGACGGACCCACTTGTTCGGTTTATCCCCGAAGATCAGGAGATGCTGGGCGGTACGATGATCGCTCATGGCGTGGACGATCCTGAATTGGCATGCGGGTCTGCAACACACTGCGATCGTTTTCTGATTGACTGACCGGCGGCGCTCTCGGCTCTGGAGCACTCCTTTTGCTAGTCCTCATCAGCAGACTGGATCCAAAGTAGCACAACACAGACCACGACATCCCAGTCCACAGGGCTAGTTGCGTCGTGAACGTAAAATGCGTAAACTTCACCCAGCTCATGTGGGACTGGCGCGCTGCTTAGGCAGGTCGGCGCAGTAGGTGGCAACCAACCCAGCGAACCTGATCCGGGCCCATTGGATCTTGGTTTGCCGAGCATCTAGATATCTTCAGTTTGCTCAATCAGCCGCGTGCTTTTTGACTCCTGCCATAGGGCCCACGGCTTAAACTGGATTCAAATGCGCGTGAGAGGGATGAGCAAAATGAACATACCTGAAAAAACCGAACCAGCCGGAACACTACCAATCAATCTCGATCACCTGTCGAAGGGTGTTGATCGCATATTGCAACGGTGGGTTGGCGACGATCGCCCCACCAAACTGACCCTTCTGAACGATATTGCGGCCGCGTTAAGCCCAGGATCGAACTGGGGCGCGTTGCGGGCAAGACAGTCCGGACACCAGACCGTCCTCTCTGAGAGCAATGCGAGATTGATCCCGCCGATGGATCGGTCCGCTCCTGAACATCCTGCGCGGCTTGCCGAGATTAAACGCGACGAGAGCAGGATGGAGCTGATCGACCTGACAACGGAAATCCGCCCCTTGTTTGGCATGCGCTATGCTGGCGATCCGATCATCGGGCTGCAGCTGAACGTTACAGAGGGTAATGGTTATAGCGAGGCATCGATTTACGCCAAATTCATCCTGAGCCGGGACGGGGAGCTGAACGTTCAAAGGGTCTATGCGCCTGATCTCGACCCACATGTGGCGCAGCTTGTCTACAACGCTATCCAAAATCTCGATTCCGTCGATCTCTACCCCACATTGGCCCAGGGGGCTTGTCCCTCCCTTTGCATCCTGCTTGGGCCCTTCGACGGCGTGGTATCGATCCCCGAACATTACAGCCGAGGTTCTGATGATAGTTTCAAGTCCCAGGGTGCACGTGTGCTGTTGGATGAGGGAGAAACCCCGTCGATCACGGATGTCGATTTGGCGCTACGGTTGGCGTCTGCCACAGTCCCTCACCTGGGTCTGAAACAGTTCGAAGATGCGGGGGCCATCCGGTTCAAACTGTCTCAGCCGCTCATGGAAATCTGGGAACTTGAGGATTTTACGGTGCCGGAACGCCTAGATGACCGGCCTATGTTCTGGATACCGAAGGGCCAGTATTGGGCGCATCATGACAAGTACCTGGTCGATCACAACATCTGGACGATGAGCACTTTGGGCGAGCCCCTGGATTTGGCTTTGGCATTGGTAGACATCGATGACCCAGATGTCTTTCTGCACGTGTCGCTCACACCGATGCCAAAGCGTTCCCGAAAATCAGGCGCTCTTGAAGAGAACTGGCGCGGCGGCTTCCACAGAGACTTTCAAGTTCTGCGCCTCCGCGAGGGGGAGCCAGTGAAAAAGCTGTCGCTGCATGGTGATATCAAAGCGCGATTCGAAACGGGGTTTTTGGGGTGGGCGATTCACGAAGGCCACGAGGTTGTGGAGGATGTGTCACGTACCAAGATCCGAGCGCTCATTCCCCGCGATGTGAGGCGGGCTTCTCAACATCTTCGGCAGGTCGAGGCCATTATGGATGGCGTCGACCCAAAGGACCGGGACTTTCTCAAGCGCATTCGAGACGGCAAGTAGGGCGTCGTTGCCCAAAGCGATTGGACTGCGTTCGACCGGTGACTAGTCCTTTGACTACTGAAGGACGATGCTTTCGCCGAGTGCAAACTCCGCCAGAGCGGGGTATCGGGAGAACACACCTTGCTCCGAGCCGGCGAGGGCCGCGAGTCTTGATCTGGCCTCAGCGACGGAGGCCGGGTCATCCGGGTCCAGCGTTCGAAACACAGCCAGCACCGGCATAGCCACTTCCACCGTGGTGGCCATTGTCCCACGCTCGCTAAATTCGGTGTTGAAAGACCCGTTGCCGATGTCATCGACCAAAGCGAAGGCGTCTCTGCAAATGTCGGCATAGTTCATGATCGAGTGGGTCCTTTTCTGACAGAGCTATGGATCGGCACATCCGGGATGCCGATCCAATTCATGCTGGATGCTGACCGGCCTTTGACAGGATCAGCTCCAGGAGACACAAGAGCATTCATGATGCCGGAACCATCAACTCGGCGGTCAAGTTGCGTCTTCAAGCCTCGAAATCGACATTGTAATCCTCCGAAGTTGTTTCCGGCGCGGCGCGCAATCCGGGTAGGCACGCGTCAATTTTCGCTCCAGATCACGCAGGGACGCGATCACGTCGCTTTTTGAACTCAAGCTCTTCAAAAGGGCTTCATCAGCATCCGTCCACCGATAGTAGACATCGAAGAATTCAGGGCCATCAAGTTCGCCACGGCGGATTTCAAGAGCCAGCCAGTCTTCCAATTCCGATCGCAGAGAGTTTAACCGCGAGTACACTGCATAGCGCGACAGATCACACCGCATCATGGCCTTGATGATCCGCCCTGCGTCGATATGATCTTGGATCCCAAGTTCGCCCGCAGGGCGGCGGTCGCGGCAACCTGGGTTGCTGGTGTAGGGAACGGTGTTTTTGCTTGGCGACGGATAGATCATGCCTTTGCATCTTGCGCGGCGCTTGTCCTGGCGCGTCTTTGCCATCGGGCTCAGGAAGGTTTCCCACGAGGACACGGACTCTCCAGGCCAGGCGTCACTGACAACCGGGGCAGGCATCGCGTTGATCTTTGCCATCAAGGCATCGAAATCGTAGCTGGATTTTCCATCGACGCCGACATAGAGGTCGCAGTCGTAAGGGTAGTACATGCCCGACCAATCGGACTTTTTAATTCGCCACCCTGTACGTGCAGACCATTCCGCGCGGGCCTGAAGGTCCGGTGCGTTGCCATAAGGCTCATCGACTAGAATGAACTGGCCGTGCTCATGGTCAATCCAGGACGTTGCATGATCGGTGTTTGGCAGCTTGTCTTCGTCCAGCACCTTTGGATACGTGCTCCGGTTCCGATAGGGCCGCAACCCCGTGTGTTCCATGAAGCGCAGAGAACGTTCTGCCGTGCAAAGCCTACCCCTTGCGTAGTCCTGGCTTGGCGCGATGTCGTCGCAAATGAAATGATCGCTGGCCACCATTCTGAGGTTTCCAAAACCGCGGACATATTTCAGGCCACTTTTATCGCAGAGGTCGAGGATGGGTTTGGAGAGTTCAATTCGCAGAGTTTCTCGGCCACATCGATGGCCGCGGTCCTTGTCACTCCAGTAGATTGTCAGAAGCACGTAGTTCGCGTCGTGCTTTACACCCCGCATTGGGAGTATCTTTTGGGCGTGGCGAAAGTTCTCGCAGTTGGCAGATTGCGCAGCCATGTCCAGCGCATCAGAATGTTTGATGCCCTTGCTCTTTTTCAGGTCTTTTGCAAGCCGTTTGACCCCAGTGAGGGTGGTGGGTCGGATATCTTCGATCAACATTGCTATCTCCGGGCCTGAGATAAAACGCCACTCGCCAGACGTCCCTCAAGCCGGAAAGTGAGCTGTTGAGGAAGAGATTTTGACGAGCAGTGCTGCCTGCAGCTTCGAAACGGCGAGTGCCATGCTCCTGCAAAGAGCATTTGTAGGATAGGATACCGTTCTCAGATCTGCAAGCTGCCGGTTGAGCAGAGGTTGGCAGTCCGGAATCAAGAGTTGGAGGAGGGTGGATAGGAACTTCAGAAAGCGTTCATGGCGGAGTTGCGAGAAGCCCATCTTGAAATGGCAAACTCCATGTCCGACCCCGGCGTCGCTAGAAGATGGGAGGACGCATTCCAAAGCGCCACGCTCCAAAGCGGCCCTGAGCAGACAGTCGCCATGACATCTCAATGCCGCGGTCGCAGCCAGCATTGCCGCCATTCGCTGCGAGTGCAAAGTATCAACCTAGTCGCATTTACGAACTGCGGACAGAATGGACGTTTGATCATGGCGCCCAATTGCCACTTGCTACACTCAATTTCGGCTCGGATATGGACCAGCACGGCTTATCTGAACGTTGGGCGTGCGAGCTTGCCTATCTGCATCTGTCAGTCATCCAGAATCGGGACGATGACGACTTGCGAAAGTGGCTGCAGAAATTGGCAAATAAACGACCTGAACGTATGACCTGTGTGTTTCTGATTGGTAAGACGATGCAGGGAAGCAACCGCCAAGACAATGGTGTCCCCCAGCTTCTTGATTTGTTTACGAACAGGCCCTATGTTTCCTTTGTCGCCTATGAGCGAGTGAGCCTGATTCGTCAGGCAATACGGTGACCATATCGCTTCGGCGGTTCTCTGTGAGACGCAAGATGGACTCGCGCACTTCTAGACTACGGACGTAGGCCCCATGTGGGCCTATTTTCGTTTAGGCCCTCTTGATCTTGGTTGCGGGACCTAATGGAAGAACCCGATCTTTTGCTCTTGCCATCACCATTCGAGGGAACTTAACCGGCGACGCCCAACTGGTCATGCCAGGCTTTGGGTAGGCAGAACTGACATTGATCACAACATCAACACCATCCTGATTTGACTTATATGATCGAAAAAACACAACATATGGAACGGAACCACCATCAGCAGCAGCGGTTCGGATGAAAAAGAAGCTTTCCTTTTGGGTGTGATACACCGTTTGGTTGCCCAAGGTTTGGAAATACTGCGGCAAGGCTGCCGAGAGAGCATGACGGTCCACGCAGAAGGCCCGAGTTTCCCCCGCAAAGGAATATCTCACATCTGCATGATGCGCGGCTGCGTCAAATTTTTCCGTAAAGCAATGACAGGAGAAATGGATTAGCGTCCGAAAGGTTTCCCCTTCGAACTCAACATCGATGGCCAGCGCATCGAGATGCGTCATGTCATAGGTGACACCGTCGAGAACTTTTGAAGGAAACTTTGGCATGGGCTTGGATTAATCTGTTGTCTTGGGGACAACACGCAGTTTCGGCTTGCCCTTTTTCGAAGCTTTTGCGTCCCGCGCGGCTTCGAGAGCTTTGCGCTCCTGGATTTTCTCGGCCGCAAATGGGGTCGCTTCTGTGATCAGCCCTGTGAATTCATAGAGGTTGGTCTTGCTGCCGACACCGGGCACGCGCCGCTCAATGCGTCGGATCAAACCGCCGGCTTCCATTCGCGCGATGCGACGCTGAATCGTTCTGGGTTCCCGACCAATGGCATCTGCAATGCGTTTTTTGCCCGGGTGAGGCAGATCACCGGCCTTCCACCAGTACGAGGCAAGATGGAGCAGGATATTGATATCGATAGCATCAAGACCAAGCGCTTGTTGACGCTCAAAGATAACGTTCGGGATCATGGTCCATCCCGCGTCTAGAAGCGGCTTTGTCCACTTCTTCTCGTTCTCACGCAAATGCTTGGTGTTTTGTTCGGTTTTCTGCTTCGCCATGTTGATCTCCAATTCGCCTGTTGATCTCGATATCGGGCATGCGCAGTTGGAAAGCAAATCGACCGGGGCGACATCAGTGTCTGGGGCCTAATTTGTATTGGATATTCGACACTTCGTCTACATGGATGGAGTGTGGTTGAATGGATACTGCTTTGCAGGACACTCATGTCCCGCCCGGGGTGACACTCGTGTCCGGGAGTGGAGAGGCGTTGATAACCTGCCGGGTAGGCGTTGCTGCCTCCGGGGTCAGCGTGCTTTTCTGCTATTTTTGAACGCTGTTGTCCAAATCGCATCGGTCCAACACCCATATCATACCCCCGAACAAAACCCTTAACCACCACAAACTCGCGTGTACGCGTCTGACGAAGACTGCGGAGTCACTTGACACTTAATTGTTTGACTGCGCTTCCAATGATTTCAGTGTGTTGCGCGAGCACTTAATTTGAGACTTTCGCTCCGAAACTCATTCGGTGCTGAACAGCCATGACCGACCCCGTTTCCGACAAGATTGACAAGGGATTAGAACGAGGCGTAGCGCCATATTGATGCAACTAACTTGAGACCGGTTACGTCCGAAATCTCAAATTAAGTGCCCAGCCAAGCAAGAACTGCCGCAATCTTACAATTAAGTGCCAAGTGACACAAAATGCTGCAGTTGCAGCCAGCTATGACGACGTTCGCTGCGACACAAACAGCGCGATGTTTAATCCACGTTTTGCGGTACGGTAAAACGTAGGGCCTCCTGTTCTCCAAAAGCTTCTCAGGACTGGAATCAAAACTCGGCCATCCGGAATAAGCGCCCTTTGTCCCCGCTGTCATCGAGTTGCAGGATAATCTCGTCCGTATCGAACTCGACCTTACTACCGTCTTCAAGCCGTGGAAGATCTGCATCAATTACTGAAAGAATGTACTGGATTTTCGATGGCGCGATAATTTCGTGAACGAGTTCTAGAAAGAGTGTTTTCTTCCGATCATCAAGGCCTTCGAGGATGCCATCATGATACACGAAATGATAAAATGGGGCGTCTTCGTAGGCTTTGAGCAAAGCAAGGTCGAACAGTGCGCAGACAATCTGCTTGTAGCTTTTGCCGTCGGCTTGGCGAGATGCTTTCGAAGATATCCGCTCCTTCAGCTCAATCTTGAACTCCGCGTTGCCGTAAGTGTTCTGGTTGAGAAAAAATAACCCATCATGATCAAGTACGCGTTTGCAGTAGGTGCGAAAGTTCTCCGCGATGCGATCCATCGGTGTTGTACTCTTAATGATCTGCTGTTTGATCTCGTCCTGAGCGACGCTTCGATCGCGCTTCAGTTCGCTGATTTGATCTTCGATCGCACTGATTTCCGTGAGACGGGCATACTGGCCTTCAAGATAAGTTAGCTCTGCCCGTTGTTCCGAGAGACCCCTTTGCAACGCCTTAAATTTTTCAAGCGTATCTGAGTCTTGCAATATAGACCGATATTGCTGGCGTTTTGCGTCTTCTGCTTCTTTTTCATCTCGCAATGAACTCTGCGCATCTAGCAATTGCTTCCGACGGTCGCGAAGTGATTGGTTGCGTTCGCGAGATAGCGCGCGGTTGAAGTCAACAAGCTGCTCATAGTTCCGCTTCAATTGGTTTGGGAAATGGACTCCAGTTTCTTCGAATATTTTCTCGATTTCTGAGAGCTTGAAGTCCAGCTTGCTGGAAAGTGCCTTTTCCACATTTCGAACATCGATTTCGATGTTGTAGAGTTCTCCGTTTATGTCACGTACGCGTGCCTCGATGTCGCCAACGAGTTCGGTCATCATCCGGCGCTCTTGATCTGAGAATTCGAAGCGATCAAGCTGTTCTTCCGTTTCTTTGAGTTGCGTCCGCAAACTCGCTATCTCCGCATTCATCCGCAAGAGATCGTGTTCTTCAACCTGAAGCTCTGCCTCACGCTTCTTTTTATTTTCTTCAGCCGTCTCGATTCTCTGATCGAGTTCGTATTTTCGCATGACAGGCTTCTCGTCAAAACCTAGCATCGTCATGACGAAGGGCTTCCAAAACTTGTGCTGACCAACTTGGAACTTCTGGAGCTGAAGAACGCTATTGTAGTCAGCTTGAGTGCGCAGAAAATACGTTTGTGCCTTGCGGAAATCGTAGGGTTCGATCACTCGAAGGTTCAAGATCCCGTCCAAGATCTCCCGAGCGGCCGACAACGACAGATCTTCATGATCCCAGGCTTCGGGAGGATTTTTGCAAAGGTCTAGTAGCACGTCTTCATGTCGAACGATCGCAATCTTGGTTGGTTCAGCGACCGATCTCCTGATCGTTACCATGGTTCCATCACCAACCGAGATTTCAAAGAACAACGTTAGCATTTCGAAGCGATGCGCGTGAGTCTCAAAGAAATGCGATGAGCCGGTTATGTCCTTGAGCAACATAAAATCGATTACGTGAATCAGAGTCGTTTTACCTAGGTTATGAGAGTCTCTGTTCTTGTTTTTCGGCTGTCTGACTGCGCCAAATACTACGTTCAAGAGATGAGATTGATCTCTCGAATTAAACTCGATGGGACCGAAAACGTCAGGCCGATTGCAGTATAGCCTACTCAGTTGCATCAGGCGGCCTCCGATCGGAACTCAACGGAGTCTGTTTTCGCATGGTATTCAATTTTACCGAGAAGGTAGAGGAAACTGAGCGCTGGCATGAAAACGGGGGCGCAATCCGATCCAAGTTTCTTTGTCAGCCTCTCCCTTAGGACTTCGATTTCGAGCGTGCGACGCCTTGATATTTCTCGAAGCATCAAGGACGAAGCTCGTAGAACAGAACCGTCTAAGTTCATATGTTTGTGGGGTGTGATCATTGGAGTGGCTCGCGCTCTCCGATATCGCAGTCGAAGTACATGTAGCACAGAAGGAAGGTAATGTATCTGCGTCGTCCGGCTAACTCTGGTTTAGTGGTTCTTACCTCATCATAAAGGTAGACCAACACCTCTTCAAATCTGTCAAACTGATCCCGAAATAGCACTATCTTCTGCCGCAGTTCGTCAGCGATATCATGATACATTCCCCGGTAGTTGGCGTTGCGCTCGTTCTCCAAAAAGCCCTTCATTTCCGGAAAGAGCGCCATGAACCCGTCAACAACCACCGTTTGGTAATATGAAGCCGACATGTTGTTGACCTTGTTTTTGACCTTCTTTTTATTCACCAATTCGAGGTCAGAGACGCTTTCAAACTTGCTGCCCGTATCCGTGATTACCTCGCCTAGCCCTGCAATCACTTCAACCATGTCAGTTGCATCAAACTCGAAAGGTCGCTGATATGCACGGGAGGGTAGTGATCGCGCGATCTCAGGATGTGAATGAAGGAACTGGTCGATGTCTTCAAGGCCGACGATGACCGCGTCTTCCATTCCTAAGGAGGAGATCGCCTTTAGAACCTTCTCATCGGCCCCGCCAGTTAGCTTCCTGTTCGTGAACACCATATAATGGGACAATAGCCCTTCATCCATCAAACGCTTTATCTTTGGGCGCTCGCCTTTGTCAGCGTCTTTGAAATTCGATTGAAAATCGCTGTCTGAACACGATGCATTCGGCGTTTTGGTATGCTTCGCCTGGATCACGATCTTACCGTCCCATGAACCTGACTCACTTGGATATCGATCTGCTTTGCCGTTAAATCGAGCATCGCGTCCGCCATCCTTGCCCTCTGCAAAACGACCAACGCCTTCTCCAAGCCAGTACTTACAAATCGTTGTGACTAGTTCTTCGAACTCTGTGTAGTTCAAATGGTAGAGAAAATAGTCTCTTGGTCTCATCAAAATCGGTGCCTGTAACTTCGCTCTAGCCATTATTGGCTTTTTCAGGCCAGTAGGGCCAGCCTCTGTCTCAACTGCCTTGACGATATCGTAGTTTCAGCTGCTTGCACAGGAAATCCGGGCACATCTGCCATCTATTCTCTGCCCGCCTCGATCGCACCAAGGTCGGCTGTCAAGTCAGCTCATGTTCTGGAGCTGCAGCGCAGCGAATGTCTGGGTTCCGCCCGGGGTGTCGGAGAAGAATATTCTAGCGGTTGCTAATTGATAGCCGATTTTGGGCGCTGGACCAAGGCGAGCGCTTTAGCTTTACGGCCTCCCCCGCTCGGCTTCGCGTGTCGCAGGAGAGATATCGACCGTTGGCCGATCGCGCATTCGGACATGCGTCCTCACCGCGGCGTTGTGCCCAGCAACCCGGTTTGCCCGTCTCACGAGCACGTCGTTCTCTGGCCGCTCCGCCGGATTGCGCTCCGGTCTGTTTTGCGAATTGCAAAACGATCCCGCCGCTTCATCCGTCTTCCGCGTCCGGTCGCGCCGTTTGCCTGCTCGTTTGGGCAAACCTACCGTCAAACACACATACATGAGAGCGGAAGCATATCCTCCGGATGGCCCCCAAATCAGCCCGCGTCAAGGATCGCAAAACTTTTCGGCGAGGGTTAGGGGGAGTTGGGGGCGCCGGGCAGGTGTTTGATGGCGCGCTTGTGGTGAGCGATGCGTTCGGAAAACTTTTGCGCCCAGCAAGCTGGCGGCTTTGCCGTCCCTGACCCAAACAGATTCGGTGAACCAGACATTCGGCCATGCCGCCACACTCACGTGGTGAGCCAAACATCTGGAGATAAGAACATGGCTTACGATCAAGCGAACACATACGAGACCATCGAACTATTCGGCCTGACGGAGAAGGACGCAGACCTGCCGATCCCTGAGGATCACATCCTAATAGACAGCATCATCCGCGAAACCTTTGAGACCCTGCTCGGTCAGCTTCGCAGCACCGGTCTTGAAGCCGAGATCGAACCACTCGCCCACGGGCTGGCGACAATCCTGCAGCGCCGCAAAGTTGCTCTTGGCAAAGAAGTTGATCGCACGGCCGACAAGATCGGGGCTCTGGCAAAATCCCATGACGGATCGGAGATCGCTGAGACCGCCTTGGAAGAGGCGCAAGCGCGTTTCCTGCAGCTCCGCGAGATCGTCGGCGCCATCGAGGTGATGTCCGAGGCAGCGGCAGAATGCTACGAGGTCGAGACGGGCAATGGCTATATCCCGGCATCGGGATCACGGGCCAGCGTTCGAGCGCAAGAGACAGGAGCTGTCTTTGAAGCAAAGCAACTCCTAGAACAGCATGATCGCGAGACAGCCGCCAAGTCGAAAGTCGAAGGGGTTCCCCTGATCGTCTCAGGCGCAACCGACTGGGCCGATATCGACGTTATCTTCAATACACTCGACAAGGTTCGGGATCGCATCAAGCAAAACCGCAATCAGGATATTTTCATCTGCCACAAGGGCGCCAAGCATGGGGCCGAGATGATCGCGGCAAGATGGGCACGAGCCCGTGGGGTTGCACAGGCGCGATTCGATCCGCGCTGGTCCGCGCACGGACGTGCCGCTCCGTTCAAGTGTAACGATGAGATGCTGGACGACAAGTTCGCCGCGACCGGGGTTGTTCTCTTCGGCGGCAACGGGGTCGCGCTGAACCTCGGGCAGAAAGCCGAGGCGAAGGGTCTGACAGTCATGCGGGTCGCGGACCCTGCTAAGACGACTGCAGATCAATAAATCAGAGAGGGTCGCCTTCGGGCGGCCCTTTCTTCGTTTACACGTGGCGGGATTCCCAAACCGGAGGCTTCGCCATCAATTCCAATTGTAAGTATCTCGATGTAGTCTCGGTCTTTTGTGCCGTTGCCGCAAATGACATTTGTTGCGCCGTATACCAAATTCACAGGTTCTTCATTCGATGCCCTTCTCCCCGGAACGTACCAAAGAGATTCAATCGCGCATTGATGCGCGTTTGCAGTCCGGGCAGGCGAACGAATGGGAAATGTCGTTTCTTACGAACATGGCTGAACGGTTTGAGCGGTACGGGACCAGGACACGCCTGAGCAAGGCCCAATATGCCAGCCTGCACAAAACCCTGAAATTGGAGAGGGAGAAGCCGGCTCAAACCCCGTCAACAGACAACAACCGCAATTCGACTCCGGTGCCAAAGCGCGGCTCCAAATCTTATCAGGCGCGATCCCGCCCTATGACCGTGACCCGTGCGATCACCGCACCCCGGCGTGCCGTGCGCAAGGCGCAACGGCAAATCATGGTTCCGCTGATTATCGCTGTCGCTTTCTTCGCAGTCGTTGGAGCAGTGTTTGATTCAACATCTTCACGGTCCACGTCTGACAGCCCGTCAACAGAATCCCCACGACAAGCGACCAATATTGCCTACGCCTATGTGACAGGCGCGCGCGTGAACCAGCGAGCCGGACCCTCCACATCGAATGCCGTGATGGGCGTCTTGCTAAAGGGGACGCGCGTCGAACAACTTCGCGATGACGGGCAGTGGGTTCAAATACGATCAAACCTCGGGACCGGCTGGATGTCATCCCGCTATCTGTCTTCCTTAGCCCCATCCACGGTCAGATCTGTCCCGCAAGATCAGGGCCTTCGTGCCAGCGATGTTCGGATCATTGATGGCGACACGGTCGACATCCGCGGCATGACGGCGAATATGCGCCTCGTCGGGTTTAACGCGCCTGAGACATGGAAGCCGTCCTGCACCGCAGAGCGCCGGGTCGGAGAACGCGCCACGGCACGTCTTCGTCAGTTGGTGCAAAATGCGACGGCGATAGAATTTGAGAGGGTGGCGTGCTCCTGTCGGCCAGGGACGGAGGGCACAGATCAATGCAACTTCGGGCGGTTCTGCGGTTCGCTATTTGTAGACGGTCAAGATGTGGGACATATCCTGATCGGCGAGGGATTAGCCGTGCCTTACCGATGTGGCCGCACCAGTTGTCCTCCACGTCCCCAAGCCTGGTGCCGGTAACAAGGACGCCATCCTGACACTGGCGAGCGATCTTCGTTTGAGGCTGAACACTGATCCGCCATTTGTTGAGCGCGACGGATCATTTTGCAGATGCGTAGGAGCTGGGCGAACCAGGCCTTCGCCAAGCGGGATCTACGGGATCGGCAACGACTTCAATGTGGCGGTGCAAATTTGGGTCTCTCTTTTTTGCTTATTGATGTGGATCGCACGGGGTCGGCCCGATCGTTCCCTCCGCTGACGCTCCGGCAAGCACAAATACGGTTTCCACGCGCGCGCGCGCGGACCCTCCGCATTTGCGCTTGCGACCGGTCCTTGTGCCCCCGTGCTGGGAGATCCTCATCGCAAAAAGGAGAGACCCAAATGACCAACCACTACGTCGCAACCGTTCCCGTCAAGTTCACTGACAACGAAGGCCAGGAGCGCACCCGCTTCCAACGCGTCGGAGCCATGTTCCGCAATACCCGCAACGGAGACGGCACCGAGTTCTTCAGCCTCAAGCTCGACTTCCCGGTCGCAGTCCAGGAGCTGGTGATGTTCCCACCAAGCGCGAAGGAACCACAGGAGTAAATCCTCTGATGAGGATGGGCCGCCGTGAGGCGGCCCTTTCCCTGTCCCAGGGAACGCTTCGCGAAGAACTGCTGCCCTAACGAATTGACCGGGCTACAGGCCGAAGGCCAGGACCGCAAACGGCCCTGAAGATGTATCGGAAGAAGGACCGCGACAGACCTGCCAGCCAGCCTCAAGGGGGTCATCCCCAAAAACGGTCAGGCGGTGCCTGTCAGTTTTTGGGGCAGAGATTTGGCGGGCCAAATCTGACCACCCTTGACCCTGTCTGTCAGTCCTGTCGGTGAGGGTGAGCGCCGCCCCTCGCTTCCGTCCGAACACATGCGTGTTCGGTCTGAATCTCAGGTGCGGGCATGAAGAAGGGGAAGGGTGGGTGCTGGTGGAGGGGGCTCTTTTTTTTGGGGCCCTTCGGGCCGGGCCTCGCACCTTTGGTACTCGGCCTGAAACGGAATTCAAGGTCGCGTCAGATGAATGAACATAAATATAGCATTGACCATTTGCTATAGTTTCGTATGTTGAATGCGACCTTGAATGAAGTTGGCAGGAAATAGGGGGGCTTTCTTCCGCATGTCCCAGGCGAAAAGACTGACTGATGCCGAGAAGATGGAGATTGTCCGCGAGGCCGGGGAAGGTGTCTCGACGGCGATGCTGGCGGAACGGTTTGGCGTGACTGCGCGCGCGGTGCGCTATACGCTGAAAGCTGATCGCGAACGTCAGAAGGATACCGGCGTCGCGTCGGCTGCGGTGACGGTGAAGCTAACCCCTGAGGAGCTTGAAGCGCTGGATGCGGTTCTGGCCTCGGCCGGTGTTGAAAACCGCACGGAGGGGCTGAGACGGCTCATCCAGGCGGCAGGTGGAACCTTTGTTCCGGATGCCCAATTGGCCGGTGAGATGGCACGCTACCGGGCCTCTTTGCACGAGGTCGGCAATGGTGTCGCGCAGATTGCCAAACAGATGATGCAAGCTAATCGTGGAGGGCAGGGTAATGAGAGTGGCGCGGTCGTTGAGTTCTCCGAATTGCGCCTTGCACAGATGCGTGGTTTGGCGCGGTTTATTCTTGATTCCGCTGATGAGATTGATCTGCTTTTGCGCCGACGGCGGGATGCGATGCAGCTCACTGCAACCGCCGCTCTGAGGGAGTTTGCCCATGCGGCTGAATGATGCGGTCCATGATGTTACCGGGGAAGTCTTTAGGGATGGCTGGAGCCGTGTGCGCGGTTCGATGCAGGGCTTGCAGGCCGGGCGGCAGAAGCAGCTCGTGCGGGCTGCTGCAGGGCATCGGGCTGCTGTCTTCAAGGCGATCCGGAGTGGCGGCACGCATACGAAATCACAACTCGCAAACCAGCTCGATTATCTGACCACGAAGTCGACCCATATTGTCGATAGCAGCGGGTTCCTGGACGGGAAGTCGAAGCTCGAGGCGAAGGAAGTCAAAGACCTAACCGAGCGATTTTCCAAGCGCTGGAGCGCCGGGTTCAAGCCCAAGCTCGGACAGACCACCCATATGCTCATGTCCTATCCGATCGGCACAAAGGGCGAGGATGTGCGCGACATTACCGCCAATGTCGCGCAGCGGTTCTTTCAGTCAGACGAGGGGCATTTCGACTTCATCATTGCCGTCCATGAGGATCGTGATCACCCCCACGCACATATAGTATTGAACCGTCGCTCTCAGGAGGGTGAGTTCTTCTTCTTGGCCCGGGATCATCGGTTCAACTACGACGACTTCCGCCTCGCCATGGTCGAGGAGGCCGAGAAGTTTGGGGTGCGTCTGGAGGCCACGCGACGGCTGGATCGAGGCGTTATACATTACCCAGCCAGAACGCGTGAGGTCTATGCCGCGAAGGAAGAGGGCAGGGTGCCGGAGCCGCGGGCTCGCGTTGGGGCTGACCTTACCCGCGCGCTCGAAGAGATCGCAAACACGCGAACCATCTATCACTCGCTCGCTGCAGAGGCCTCTGCGGACAACCGCGAGGACATCGCCAATGCGCTCTTCCGGTCCGGAGAGCTTCTGGCGAAGGGCGGTAAGCTTACTTCTGAAGGAGGCGTCTATATGGCGGAAGACCAATCATTCGAGGATCTGAGAACCCGCTACGCCGACCAGGTCGAGCGCATTCAAGGGATGATCGCCGAAAAACCCGAGACTGAGCGGCCACGGCTTGAGAAGAGCCTTAATGAGATCCAATCGCGGCTGGCACATATGCAACCTTTGGGGCTGCGCTCCGTGACGCTGACAGAAAAGCCCTCCGATGGTGGAGTCTATTCCGAGGTCAATATCGACCGGGATCAGCTTGAAAGGCTACAGGACCCGGAGGTTCGGGCGCAGGTGGATACCGCGCTGCGCGGAACCGGGATCAGTTCGTCTGTTGTCGTCGCAAGGATGGAGAGCGGGGCGCAGAATGCAGCCCTCGAGCGTCAGTGGATCGCAGACGATCTTGCGCGGGTGGCGGAGAAGGACGGTCTCAATCTGGTGCGACGGGCAGATCTGGAGACCGCACGCGAGACCCTTAACCGGGCTCACGTACAGCTCGGGATCGCGCTCGAGCGTCACCAGGTGCTGCGCCAGGACGGGGTGATTGATGAGGCGCGGGACGCTGTTCTGAGCGAGCGAAACGACCATTTGGTCGAAGAGCGAGACGCCAAACCCGCTGAAACCGGGCCAACTGCCGATGCCGATCTGCGGAGGGTTATCGACCACGAGCGGGCCGGAAATCTGCATTCACCATTCCCAGATGAGGGTCAGCGTCTCAACTATCGGGAAGCGGTTGAGCGAGAGTTGGAAGAAACTCAAATCGAGCGCCTTCGGGGCGGGGATGTGGATGTCCTGAAAGACCAGATCGAGGATCGTCTTGACCGGCTCTATGCGGCGAAACACTACCTGCAATCCGACGGCGCGACGGCCAACAGCGAGGCAACGCGTGCCGTGGTCGAGGAGATCGCCGATCGGGAATACGAGCTCAACCGTGCCGATCTGGTCGATGGGGAAAGTGAACGTGGGGAAACCCACTGATGGGGTCCATGGGAAAAGGGCGTCTCGCTCTCGGGGTGGTGCTGGTCACGCTCGTGGCCATCGCGATTGGCTATGTCATTGCTTCTGCCGTGCTGACCTTCCGGGATCTGGGCTTCCAGGCGGAGATCGACTTCTTCTACATCGCACAGAACTACCGGGCTATCGGCGCGGTTCGTCCCGATGATTTCCGACTGATCAATCTGATCATGGGCGCGGCTGGGATGGTGGGTCTCATGATGAGCCTTGCCATGTCCGGCTCTGCCCTAACGCGCTTCGGTTACACCCATTGGCAGACACGCCGGGAGATGAAGCGCAATGGGTTCTTCGGAAAGCCCGGCACGGGCTTTGTGATCGGCAAGCTGGGCAAACCAAAATCACGCTCGCCGTTTCTCTGCTCCAAGACCTTTCCCCACGCGCTGATCGTCGCCCCGACAGGGCGCGGTAAGACCACCGGCTTTGTCATTCCGAACCTGCTGACCTGGCAAGGATCTGCCGTTACGCTCGATGTGAAAGGGGAATGTTATGAGGCGACGGCCCGGCATCGGGCGGCGCAGGGCGATAAGGTGTTCCGCTTCGCTCCAACGGATTGGGAAAGCAAGCGTACCCATCGCTACAATCCACTTCTGCGCATCTTTGAGCTTGAAGACCCGGCACGCCAACAGATGGAGTTGCAGCTCTTGGCGACGCTGTTTCTGCAGAATGACAATGACCGGGTTCAGGGTCTCCTGAAGGGTGGGATTGATCTCTTTGTCGCGGCGGGGCTCTTAGCGTTTCAACGCCGCAGGCCCACCTTGGGAGAAATCTATCGCATCTCGGCGTCTGGGGGGAACAAGCAGAAGGAATATCTCGCGCGCTCCCACGAAGTCGATAATGCGGCCGCCAAGCTGATATTCACGCGGCTCGCCTCCACCAACAACGACACGCTGACGTCCTATGTATCGCTTCTAATGACCTCGGGCCTCGATCAATGGCAGAACCCGGCGATCGATGAGGCGACCATGGTGTCTGACTTTGACTTCCGGACAATCCGCAAGAAGCCCTTCAGCGTCTATCTGGTCGTCCAGCCCCTCATGGTGAAGCCACTGGCACCGCTGATCCGGCTGTTTTTCTCCGACTTGCTATCCGCGTTGCAGGACAAGGACCCCGGCCCGGACGAGCCCTGGCCAGTGATGATCATGCTCGACGAGTTCAATCGCCTCGGTAAAATGCCGATCGTTGCCGAGAGTATCGAGGTTCTGCGCCATTATCGCGGGCATCTTGCAGTCGTTACCCAGACCATTCCTGCCATCGACGAAATCTACGGAGAGAACACGCGCCGGGCGCTGCAAGGGAACGCGGGGATCAAGCTCTACCTGACGCCTTCAGACGAGAAGACCGTCGAGGAACTCAGCAAGGCTGTTGGCAAGACAACCAAGACGGTCGTCACGAAATCCCGTTCCATCGGCAAGAACCCATTTGAAGGGCGGAGCCAGTCAGAGCGGACAGAGGAAACCTCGCTCCTGCCTGAGGACGAAGCGCGCCGTCTGCCGCTCGACGAGATCGTCGTTGTCGTGGACGCGCAGATGCCGGTCCGGGCCAAGCGCGTGGTCTATTACGAGGATCCGTTCTTCAAAGGCATTCACGGGGCGCAGGAGGGGGAGTTGCCGTTTCCGACCGAACCACCTGCGCCGATGGGTGAATTGCCTTTGAGCGTACGGGCAATGCCGACGGCACCGAGGGGGTCAGGGCTGTCGGAACGGGATTTTGAGGCGCGGATGGGAATTGCGGATGCTAGTATAAATTCCCTAGCGAGCCCAAGTTCCACAGCTGAAGGCAGGCCTGCCCGAGCCGCTGTCCTCGCAGAGGATCAGCGGCAGTTCGAGATGGATTTCTCACGACAAACCGATCTTGCTGTCGAGCGCCCATCAGCAGAGGACGCGACAGAGGTGAAGCTTGCTCTCGGAGATCTAGATCGTTTGGAAGGGGAGATAACCGAAGTGCCGTAGTTTGAAGAGGAATCGGTGGAGAGGCTTGTTTCGAGCTAAGCGGTCGTTCGCACCACACGCAGCTAATGTCGGCTTGGAGCCCTCTTTGCCGGATTCTGCACTCTGCGCGAATGTCCGTTTTCTTCATTTATCCAACGCAAGCCTGACACCTAATCCGACCAAGACGCTCCCGCCAATTTTGTGGACTATGTGATTTGTCGAACCGGAAGATTTGAAATATGCGGCTACTTTGTCCGCGAGAATGACACACAAGGCATCTGCGCTAGAAAACATGAAATTGACAATCGTCCCAAGGATCAGAAGTTGGAGCCAGATTGCGAATGATGCGCTTGGGTCAGCGAATTGAGGCAGGAAAGCGAGGTAAAATATTGCAGTTTTGGGGTTGAGCACTTCAACAGAAACACTTTCCCAAAACGCCCGCTTTGCGCTCTTCTTGGCTTTTGCATCTGTATCACCATCTTTGTCCTGTATCGCCTGCTTGGACCTAAACATCGTCACCCCAAGCCAGATAAGATATGCCGCCCCTGCCAGTTTCAGAGCCAGATACATTGCTGGGACGGCCTCAAACAGGAATGCAAGTCCGACTGCCGCCGCGAAAACATGAACGTACCCGCCGATATGAATGCCCAAAGCAGCAAACCAACCAGCACGCCGACCTCTTGCGATGGTCTGGGCGGCTGCATAAAGGGTCGACGGGCCCGGCATGTATGCAAAGATGCTTGTTGCAACAAGAAAAGCTATCAAGAGTTCAAGTGATGGCATGTTTATTCTTCCAAGTTGTAGCTATTCTGGGAATGACCATTATTTGGCGGCGATCCAAACAGCGGCCCCTCCGAGTGCAGTGCCTGTGATGCGGTTGAAGGTTCTAATTGACTGAGCACTGGTCAGAGCGCTCCGCGCCTTTTCCGCTGCATAGACGTAAACCGCGAACACCGTGCCTAAGACGATAATCACAGCCAATGCGAGTGAGATCACCATCGACGCGTTCAAGCTTTCTGGTGTTACGATGCTCGGCAGCAATGCCAAGTAGAACAACATAGCCTTTGGATTGCCCATTGTGATCGAAAATCCGGATAATATTCGCACCAATGCGCCTCGCTCCTTTGATCCCGTTGAGACTTGAGCAGCATCTGCTGGGGTCGTCCATAACTTCACTGCCAAGTAGACCAGATAAGCCACACCAGCCCATTTGATGGTTGTAAACACGGCGGGAATTTGCTGCGCGATGAGGGCTAGCCCACTGAGTGACATAGAGAGCCAAACCAAATCACCACAGATGATACCGACGCAAAACCAAATTGATCTGCGTGCCCCGTTCGCAAGTACAGTTGCGACGAGAGCGGCGAGACCAGGGCCAGGAGAAAAAGCAGCAATGCTGAGCGCGCCGACAAATACGACAAAGTCCCAGTCAAACATTTTACGCCTCCTCTGACAGCAAATGGCTGTCCTCTGCTGTAAGGTCCAATCCGTAGGCCGCTTTCATCTGTGAAACGAAATCGAGCGTGTCCGCCCCAAAAGGCGGCTTGCCTTCAAAGCTATGCAGAACAATTCCTTCGATGAGATCACCGAGGCCCATCTCGCTCCGCGCGGCGATGGCCTTGAGTACTTTGAGAACGCGTTTTTCGATTCGTACTCCAGTTTGAACGCGTACGATTTTTTTCGTGGCATCGGTCATTTGGCGGCTCCAATTCCTGAGCTTTACATAGCGGTGGTACTTTGGTAGCAAGTTACCTTGCTGGGAACAAGGGTTGGTTTTCATGTCTGACAATACCAAAGGAATCCTGTGGGCACTGTTTGCCGCCGCACTCTTCTCAGTCGTAATCGCGATGGCAAAAGTGGCTGTAGTCCAATATCACGTTCTGCAAATTCTCTTTTTCCGGCAAATCGTCGTCTTTCTGTCTTCGCTGCCTGAGATCACAAAATCATTTCCGGAAAGCCTTAAGACACAACGACCGGGCATA
This sequence comes from Sulfitobacter pacificus, assembly GCF_030159975.1. NCBI lineage: Bacteria > Pseudomonadati > Pseudomonadota > Alphaproteobacteria > Rhodobacterales > Roseobacteraceae > Sulfitobacter > Sulfitobacter pacificus. Next base: position 48,986 of record NZ_BSNL01000003.1, on the reverse strand, counting down.
CACGCGGCGCGTTTGATCGGTGCGTTTACGGCGCTGTCGTGCGGCATCTGGGCCGTTGCCGTTCTTCCGCTCACCACAGCAACAACGCTTGCCTTTGCGCAGGTGTTCTTTGTCGCAGTATTGGCGTTGGTGATCCTAAAGGAACCCGTTGGGCCACACAGGATCGGAGCAGTGGTAGTTGGATTCATCGGTGTGATTGTAGTGATGCGGCCCGGGGTTGACGGTCTAATCGACATTAACGCTTTGATCCCACTGCTTGGTGCTGCGGGTGCGGCGGTCGCCGTTACGGCAGTGCGAAAACTATCGCAAACTGAGACCACAGCGACACTGTTGGTTTACCAATCTGTATTTGTTGGAGCATTGGCGGGCATCCCGTTGATATGGCTATGGGTCACGCCAGACATCTTCGGGTGGTTCTTCCTTGTTGCCATGGGTGTTCTTGCGACACTGGGTCAATGGGTAGGTGTTCACGCCCTGCGAATGGGCGAAGCAAGTGTGGTTGGCAATATGGAATATAGTAAACTGATTTACGCGACTGTCTTGGGATACCTCCTCTTCAGTGAACTTCCCGACGGCTACACGATCCTGGGTGCCTGCATTATCATCGGGTCTTCGATCTATATCTTCTGGCGCGAGCAAGTGAAACGGTCAGCCTAAAACGGCAACCGGACATTGGTGCGAGCGCAGCGAAAGTTCACAAAGTCCGCACAGCCAACCTCGGCGAACTTGCGGCGAAGGTCTCCATAAAGCCCATTTTACCTAATGCTGCGCTGTGAAAGAATGGCGGTTTTCACGATCAAGTCTGATGAAGACGCTTGACCTAAAGTAGCTTCAGGTCGCTATGAGGCTTAGTGAAAGGGTGCCTCCGCATGAAGATTTCAGAAGTAGCTGAGCTGACTGGGCTCAGCGTTTCAACGATACGCTATTATGAGAAATCCGGACTCTGTCCGTTCATCCAACGCGGCACAGACGGAAAGCGTAGGTTTTCAAAGACGGATGCCGACTGGCTGGAGCTGCTGGCATCGCTGCGCGCAACCAGGATGCCCATGTCGGAGATGCGCATCTTCGCCGATCTGTATGCATCAGGCGATGCAACAATCCCAAAGCGCAAGGCGGCGTTATTGGCACATCGGCAAAGCCTTGAGGCTCGACAAGCTGAGTTGGAACGCTGCCGAACAATCCTCGACCAAAAACTGCAAAAGTATGATGAGATAACAAAGGATCGGATATGAGGATAATTGTCATAGGTGCGTCTGGCGATATTGGGCGAGCTGCCCGCAAAGAACTTGAACAAAGGCATGAAATCGTCACCGTGGGCCGCTCCGCCGGAGACTTTCAGGTCGATGTGGGCGACCTGAATGCCGTGAAGTCACTCTATGACAAGGTCGGCACAATTGATGCTGTCGTATCTTGCGCAGGCGATGCAACCTTCGCGCCCTTGTCGGAGATGGATCAAGAGAAGTTCATGGTCGGTCTGCGGCAAAAGGTGATGGGGCAGGTGAACCTCGTCCTCGCCGGGCGGAATGTCATTTCGGATGGCGGTTCCTTTACACTGACAAGCGGCGTCCTTGATCGCGATCCAATTCGCATGGGGTCAAATGCTGCGACCGCCAACGGGGCGTTAGCTGGCTTCGTCAAAGGTGCGGCAATAGAGATGCCGCGCGGTTTGAGAGTGAATGTCGTCAGTCCTGGAATGCTGGACATTTCCGCACCGCGCTATGGCAAGTGGTTTCACGGTCACAAACCTGTGCCATCACATGACGTTGGCCTCGCATATGCAAAATGTGTTGAGGGCGCTCTGACGGGGCAGGTAGTGATTGTGGAATAAACGGCCAGCCGACGAACTAGACCTTCGGGCAGCCGCAGCGAAAGAGCGCTTCGTCCTGCCCCTTTCCCATTCGCGTTTGTCACAACAAAGGACGGCTTCGCTTTTGCATTAGCGTCTTCCCAATCGACTAAGCCGCGCAAGCTGCGCCAACATTTGAGAACCGGTGCCTGCAGATGTGTTCGCAGGAAAAGGCGACACGCCTCCCCCAGAATTCGGCCGAGATGGTAACGACTGAACCCCAATGAACTGCCGCGCCCTAAGCGCAGCGTATTCTGCCCCAGTTGCACCGCCGATGGCATAGCGGTTGTAAACCTGTTGACTGCCTGCGAGCCCGCGCGCGAAGGCATAGCTTCCACCAAATCCAGCAGACAAGGCGGGCATCATGATGTTTCCGGAAATCGAGCGAACAATGAAGGGCGTTGCAAATAAGAAGCCCTTGGCCATGAGAACCATCATAAAGAACGGGATCAGCGCCCCAATGTTCGATGCACCTTCAGGATCTCCAAGTTCAGCCAGTAATGCGCGTGACACCCCGGTGATTGTCGCGAACACGCCAGCAACGACAATCGGGTACATCGCAAACGAGACGAGCGCCGATAGCCAACGCGCAAAGTAGTCCTTGGTCACCTCAAAAAGCGTGAGGAATATCATGACCGGCGCGATCCCGATCAGGAGCGCGATCATGAGCCGGGAAGCGACCACAATGAAGGCCGCTAGTCCGCCAAGAATAGACAGCATCAAAACACCAAGCGTATCCAAGAGAGCGCCTGCCATCCAATTCAATTCAGAACCGGCTGCGTTGAGGTAGTCCCCGAAGGACGCGATCAGATCATCAAATTCTTCTGCGAAGGTTCCGGAAGGTCCGGGTGATCCACCTCCAACCGAGGCGACGAGTGATCCCGCAATGCTATCAATGCCGCTGAGAATAGCCGTTGAGAAGGTGTTGAATTGCACCCAGTTCGTCGCAAAAATCCCTATGAGGCCGACTTTTACCGCCAGCCAGAAGGCGGTGCGCCCATCCATGGCACGGTATTGGGTGATCATGTTGATACAGACAAGGATGACGACGAGGGTCGTTCCGAGCATCAGCATCGTACCCACAGTTGCGGCCACCGCCCCGAATTGCGTTTCGGCCGCCGTATCGAGATAACCTTGGGCCGTTTCGACAAAATAGGTGACGACGCTCATCTCTGGCTACCAGTTTCCGGCGGCTTCGCAGATCGGCATCGCTTGTAGCCGAAGCTCGTTCGCCAAGCGTCGAAACTCTGATGTCGCCTCAACCATGTCCCAGTATTCGGACGCGGCATAGGCCTCTAAATAGACCGCCTCTGCGGCATCCCATGACGGGTAGCGGGTGCGGCATTCACAGCTTTGGGCGGCGACGATGCGTTGCATGCTTTGTGCCCGATAAATCTGTTGTACCAACAGCCGCTTGTAGGACTCGCGGACCGCGATGTTCTGCATCCAATCGGGCTCGGCTGGTTGGTCCAGACAAACATCGGGCTGATTGTTAAGCGTCGGGATTAGGTTGCGTTCTGCCGAGGCAGAGGCTGGCAATACGACAAGCGCCGCGCAAATAAGTGAGGTGAGGTGTTTCACGATGCGGTCTCGCGCTTCAAAAACACCGTGTAGCCGTAGTCACCTGCCTCTGCCGAAACCACGTCCCATCCCTTTGCGCCATGCTCGTTCAGGATGCGGCGTATCTCTGCGTAGTCTTTTTGCTTCTTCACCTCAAAGAACAGGATGTCATACTCAAATTGCTTCATCTGTATTGCCTCCGTTGAATGCGGTTCCGGGGAGATAGAATTCGGTGATGCCGCGGGCACCATCTTCGCGGCCGGCCTGGATGATCACGTCGATCGAGCTTTCGATGTATTGGACCATGTCCTGGTAGGTCATCGGAATCTCGGTCTTGAGCGCGGCAATGGCGAGCCGCTGGACCGCCAACTGAGGCGTCTCGGCATGGAGCGTCGTCATGGATCCGCCATGGCCTGTGTTGATGGCCTCAAGAAAGGTCATGGCCTCTTTGCCGCGTACCTCACCGAGGATAATCCGGTCGGGCCGCATGCGCAGGGTCGCGGTCAGGAGTACATCGGCGGTTTGGAACTCGGCGTCGCGATTGGCAACTAGGGTGACCGAATTGGGCTGCGTAGGGAGCAGTTCTGCCGCTTCTTCGATGGTGACGATGCGCTCGTCATCGGCCACGTAGGAGAGGATTTTGCGCGCGGCGACAGTCTTGCCGGTGGAGGTGCCACCAGAGACGATCATGTTGAGCTTGTTTTCAACACAGAATTGGATTGCATCAGAGATATCCCCGGCGGCGACCACGTCGCGCAAGACCCGGTTCTTTTCCTGGCGCAACTCTTCGAGTTTGCGCTCTTTGCCATAGAGGAAACCGAGCTCGATCTTTTCCAGTGGCAAGCTGGAGAAGAATCGCAGGCTGATCGACATGCCATCGAGGACGGCTGGCGGCGTGATGACCTGTGCACGGATAGGACGACCCATATAGGTAATCGAGACGGACACGATGGGTTTGTCTTTGCTCAATGTGGTGTTTGCGCTGGAGGCGACCTGATTGCCCAGATCGCGAACTTCCGTGACAGACAGGCGCTGATCCAGCCTCCGCATGAAATGATCGCCCTGGAATTCACCCCAGCAAGAGCCGTCAGGATTAATGCAAATCTCGATCACATCGTCGCGGGCGGCATCCGCGAGCTTGTCGAGCGAGGTCTGAAGATAGGAAAGCGCCATCCTTAGAAGATCTCCAGATCACGGTCGACCATGACAGTCACCCGTGCGCCCTGATCGATATAGATGACCGGGCCGATGGAAAGGTATTCGCCGATCACAGAGTCGGTGGCGTCGGCGAGATCATCACCTATGTCTTCGAGAATCTCTGCTGCGGTTTCGTCTTCGACCTGTGCGGCGGCGGCACTTGGAGCGGCTGAAATCAAGGAGATCAGCGCGGCGGACCCAAAGCGCTCGTCAAAGCGGGTATCGACAAATCCGGTAACACCGGAGCGACCTAGCTCGTCGCCTCCGAAGGAACTGATCTGAACGGTCTGGTTGTCGGGTAGGATGATCCGGTCCCAGGCAATAGTGACCCGGCGCTGCGCGATCTCGATGCCGGAGCGATACCGCCCGATCAGCCGTGAGCCACGTGGGATAAGAAGCCGCGAGCCATCATAGCTGAACACATCTTCGGAAATGATGGCGCGGGTTTGGCCCGGCAGGGAGCTGTCGAGCGCGGTCTCCATCACCGCTTGGATCATTGTGCCTTGGACGACGGTGTTCGACGGATTGGCGATGACTTCGGCCTGGGTGACGGTACTTGGATGCGCGCCGTTCAGCACAAAATCCGTCACCTCACCAAAGCTGCGATTGGAGAGCTCGGTTTCGCCCGCATTGGCGCCGCCTGTGCCTCCAAACGCAATTGTTGGAGATGCGATCCGGCGTTCCTGAAACGCGCGTTCTTCCGCTGCGCGGCGCTGGAGTTCCGCCAATCTGCGTGCCTCTTCTTCACGGGCGAGCCGTTCTGCCTCCCGCGCGCGCAGGTCTTCCTCGGAAGGGCCGAGCGGTGCGGGAGTTGGTGTGTTGGCCTCCAATTGGGCCAGTTCCAAATCCATGCGCAACTGCTGGAGTTCGCGGTCGCGGGCTACAAGTTCATCCCGAAACTGTTCCTGAGCATTCTCCGAGGCCGCCTGCAAGGCCGCGATCTGCGCGGTGAGCGCATCGATGGCCTCAGCGGCGGCTGTATCTTCTTCCACGACGGTTTCCGGCGCGTTCTTCAACTCCTCGATCTGGGCCTGCAGGGCTTCCAACTGTGCAAGCAGTTCCGCATTGGGCTCGGACGGCTCAGGGGTCACGAGGACGATTTCCGGTTCTGGGGCAGGGGGTGGTACAAAAGGTTCGATCTCGCCAAACCCGTCGCCTTCGCTTTGGAATTCATCCGGCGTGGCCGTTGGCAGGGCGATTTCTTCTTCGGGTTGCGAGAACATGTAAAGCAATGCGCCACCACCCAGGATGAGCCCCGCAGTTGCCAATGCAAGGAAAGGTGAGCGGCGTTTTGCGCCTGGTCCAAGTTTGGGGCTGCCTTGTTCGAGGGCGGCGAGACGCTTTTCGAGATCGGGATCGTCGCTCATGACGCGGCTCCCGGTTGCGGTGTCACAGAAATGCAGACCACCTCTTCGCCAAGGCGCAACACCCATTGCCCGTTCACACCGGAGACCCGGATCACACCATCTTCGACAGCGCCGGTGTTCACCGTGCGCTCATGTCCATTTGTGTAGCGGAAGATGGCCGGGATCGGCGCGTTTCTGGGGAAGGCAAAATAGGTGAAAGTCCCATCATCCCAGACCCGCGTCGGGGTGAATTCGCTCCGTCCGCTGGCCCCGTAATTGTAGTTTGGAGCGGCGCGCGCGATGGCATTGGCCGGACGCCGATTGTCCTCTGGGTATCGGAATTGAACCACATAAAAAGTCGGGCTCGAGACCTCGTTGACGTTGAAGTAGTAACTCCGCCGGTTGGTATAGACCGTGACGTTGGTATGCACACCGCGCGCAACTGGTTTAATCGCAAAGGCGCGCCCGCCCGGCACGCCGTCGATCTCAAAGCCTTCGGTGTCGCCAGCGATGATCGAACGAATGCTCTCACCTTCGCCGAACTCGATTGTGGTGACATGTGTCAGCGAGACGTTCAGGCGGTAGACTTGGCTTTCCTGGTAGATGGCGATCCGCACCCGGCGATCATTGGGGCCGCTGCGCGGAATGGATTCTGCGGTGGCAAGGGTAGGGAGAAGTGCGAAGCAGAAGGCGGCAACGAGAAACGCCTGTGCGTTTCTGGAATTTATTGTGTTGCCAATACCCTGCCGCGCTTCGCGCTCTCGGGACATTGGCAACAAGCTTTTTGAGAATGTATTCCAGAAACGCACTTATTAATTCTCCAATCTGTCCGAGCGGATCGAATATTCGACGACCGTAAATCCAAAGGGGTTGGTCCAGACCTGATCGATCGAGCGGCTTTCTTCCGGGCGGAACTCAAAGAGCAGCGTGGCGGTGAACAGCCCCGCTTGAACCCCTTGGAGCGAGGTTAGGCGCTTTCTGAGCCGTACCGTCGCGCGGTTATTGCTGATCAGGTTGATGCTGAGGATCTCGACATCGAGCCGCGCATTGGGCCCGTATACGGTCGGCGGATAATCCGCATTTGCTGAGTTCCAGATCTGACGCAAGGAGGCCTGTGCCGCGCGGTCCGAGCGGCGTAACACGCTGCGAATACGCACATCATTGTCGAGCTGGTTATAGACCTCGCGGTCGGTCACATAGCGGAAGACTTCCGCTTCAATGATCGCGCGGTTTTCTGTGACGGTGGTGGCACCGACCGAGGCCTCAGGCAGGGCAAAGCCGGTTGCCGGATCGTAAGGTACAACTACGGGTGGCGGATCGACATCAAGGATGGCGACGGCCGCTGCGCTGAGACATCCAAGGATGCCAAAGATCAGCCCCAATAGCCCGAGGCGTTGCCAAAGGCGCTCACGCCGCAAAGCACCGTAGACCAGTTCCTCCTCAATGATTGCTGTTTCGTCATCCACTGGCCGTGATCCTTAGTCTGCATTCAACTCAGGGAGGGTGAACTCCATGAACCGCTGTTCTTCTGCTATGGTGGCTGCATCAATGACGCCGCCGGTGCCATCCGCCACCGTCTGCACGGCCTCAAGCTGCCACATGGCGACAAGGGCAATGGCCAGTTCTGCCGTGACGCGGGTGTTGAGATCGACGCTTTCTTTCAGCTCATCCATGTCATCGATGAGCCCGACGAGACGGTCGACGCGTTCCAGCGATTGGCCGGCATCTTCATAGCTGTTTTGGGCCGCAGCCGAGACCAAAGCTCCAGTCGTCGCTTGCGTCGCCACACGGTTAGCCCCGGCATTTCCGCTGGTGGCCATTTCCGAAAGCGTGTCCTCATCAAAGCCAAGATCGGCCAGCACCCGGTCCATCTGGGTTTCGATCTCACTGGAGCCTGATCCTGCCAACCCGGAGAAGTCCCCCGTTTTAATCGCCTCAATCGTGGCAATGATGTCGCCAAACTCCTGATCGAGAAGACCGTTCAACTCGTCTTCCATCTGCGTGCGGATGATTTCCGGAAGTTCGGCGAGGCGGGTCAGGGCCTCATAGGTTCTTTGCAGCTCCGCGAGCTGATCCGTGAGGGTGGCGAGTTGTTCGCGGAGCTGCACCAGTTGCTCGTTCTGCAGGATCTCGTCTTCGATCATCTGCCGGAGCTGTTGGATATTTTGGGTGATGTTCTGGGTATCAACAACCGGCACGCCCTGGGCCTGCGCCGGAAAAGCGGTCAAGAACGGAGTGCCGAATGCCAGCGCGCTGACGAGCGCCAATGCGCGAAGCGGTTTTGCAGTGACTGATTTGCGGGGCATCAATCCAGATCCTCCAATGTGAAATTCATAAACTCTCCCTCGGCCATGCGTGCGTAGGCCTGAGCGAGCTCTGCGGCGGTGAGCGGCTGGGTCCGTGCGGCCTTCAGGCGTATGCGCGCGGCCATGAGACGGACCAGCTCGGCACGGGCATAGGTGTTGAGCGCCATGCTTTCCTGGATGTCCTCCGTACTGCCGATCCGGGTGACGATGTCTTGGATGCGAAGTGCGGCTTGGCGGATCGCGGTCGGAGAATTGTTCCCGTAATAGGCCGCGCCGTGTCCGGTGAGTGAAAGATTGGCATTGGCCATGAGCGCAGGATCGATGGTCCCGAGTGCTTCGATGCCACCGATACGGGCGAGGTAAAGATTGTAGCGTTCGGGGATGACCTGCACGTAGTGTTGGGTCTCTTTGAAGGGCGGCACACCGCTATATTCAAACACGCGGCCGGGCCCGGCGTTATAAGCCGCAAGCGCGTTGATGATGTTGCCATCGAATGTGTTGAGCTGGTTAGAGAGGTAGCGTGCACCGCCTTCGACCTGGAGATAGGGGCTGTTGTAATATTCCGGGTTGATGCCGAGATCGCTGGCGGTGCCGGGCATGATCTGGGTCAGGCCGAAAGCACCAACAGGGGACCGCGCACCGATGGTAAACCGACTCTCTTGCCAGATCAGGGCTTGAAGGAGCGCTCGCCATTGCACGACAGACAGCCCGGCGCGCCCGACCCCGGGCCGTGCGTGGGTCTCTTGGGCGACGCGAATAATCAACTGCTCGATGTTTTCCGCGGCATCCCCGAACATGCCCGCGCCGCCGGGATTGGGGTCGATGTCGCCGGAGCCATAAACCGCAGCAACGGACCGATCGGGATCGCCGCTGCCAGATTCAAGACCTGAAACCATGCTCGACAGGCCCAGACCGCCAAAGCTTGTCTGCGCATCAAGGATGTTGCGCAACACGGCGAGTTGTTCTTGCTCGATTTCGGTGAGGAGTTCCTCGACCGTCAGGGTTTCCCGTTGGACGGCTAGATCGGCCTCACGATCGCCTGTTTCAACGATATCCCGTGCGGTCAGCCCGGCATCATTAACGGGCACGCCTTGGGCAGCGGCGAGGCTCGCCCAAATCAAAAGGAAGGATGTGAGAACACAGACCTTATTCATGGACCTCATCCGTGATGTCGAGCGCGCCATCCAAAGCCTCGAAGTCGCAATCGAGCGATGTAGGTCCACGGGAGACGAGGTTGAAGCAATTGGCCTGCGGCTCTCGATATTGCTCGCAGGCAGCGAGCGACCCAAGGACGAGTAGCAATACGAGAAAGCGGATCATGAAAGCCTCCAGAAATCAGGTCGGTCGCGGTAATCGGCACCCACCAGCGCCTCACCCTTTTCCATGCCGCCAAGGATGGTGAGGAGGGGGCCTAGGGAGGAAAGATCGGCGTCGACAACGACCGAACCGCTATCGTCACGGATGAGCGCGAGGCGGCTATCACTGCCAGTGTTCAGGAGCACATCGAGCTCTTTCTCGTAGAGGTTGAGCATCGCGTAATCCGAGGCATGAGCGCGAATGTTCGGAAGCAGGATCTGCGTTGGCACCGCCTCAACAATGGTTTTGCCGGTTCGCGTGCGTTCAAGCTGGCTGGCATATTGCGTCATCATCACCGCAACGGTGTTCTGTTTGCGCGCGGTCACCAGCCAATTCGAGAGCCGCTCGGAGAAATACGCATTGTCCAGCGCCTTCCAGGCCTCGTCGATGACGATGATGGTGGGGCGGCGGTCCTCGATCTCCCGTTCGATACGGCGGAAGAGATAGGAGAGCACCGCCATGCGTTCTTTCTCGCTCTCGCTGTCGAGAATGCCGGTCAGGTCAAACCCCACGACATCGCCGTCGAGCGAGAATGTGTCTTCTAAGCTCTGCCCAAATATCCAGCCGTAACGGCCGTCTTCGGTCCACTCCAAGAGCCGCTGGTGCAGATCACCATTGTCATCGGTGGAGACGAAGAGTGAGGCGAAATCCTTCCAGTTCCGAAGCTGCGGATTGGCAGCGCCGGCGTTCTGGCGAACCACCTCTTGAATGCGATTGGTCTGGGCTGGGGTGAGGGGCTTGTCAGAACGGTAGAGAAGGGAAGCGAGCCAATCCGACAACCATGCCGTGCCGCGCCCGTCCACCTCGGTCCAGAGCGGATTGAGGCCGGTCGCCTGTCCGGCCTTGATAGAGGCGTAGCGCCCGCCATTGGCGCGAACCGCCATTTCCATTCCGAGCCGATAGTCGAAGACGAATATGCGCGCCCCGACGCGGCGCGCTTGCGTCATCAGAAAGGCCGAAAGAACGGACTTTCCCGACCCTGGTCGCCCAAGGATCAGGGTGTGGCCACCGGTTGGTTCTTTGTCGGGCGATCCCTGCTCGTGATAGGAAAACCGGTACGCGCTTTGCTCGGGCGTGGGGAGCAGGGTGATTTCCTGTCCCCAGGGCAGTTGATGCTTTTCTTTGCCAAGCTGCGTGCGATGGAGCGCTGCAAAATCCGCAAAATTGCGGTTGGTGACGGCGCTGGCACGAACGCGTTTGGGCTGATTGCCGGGATGCTGGCTGAAGTAATGCGTCTTGGCGGCCATCCGCTCGCCAATCATCTTCACGCCCTCGGCCGCTGCGGCGTTGACGATCTCGGCCCCGAGGGTTTGGAGTTCATCGAGACTGTCGTAAAAGACGGTCACGACCATGTGGTGCTCGCCAAAACTTTGACGTTTGGCTTCGAGATCATCATGGGCGATGTCGAGGGCTTCGAGGAGTGAAAGAGCGGCATCTTGTGAGGCCTGCATCTGACGTTTCTGGCGTTTGATCCGGCCCGCCATCAGGTTTGAATTGATCGGTGTGAACGAGTGCGTGACGATCATATCGACAGGCAGGTTGAGCATGTCGAACATGGTGCAGGAGGTGGCCTCGGAATATTCGCCGATGGTAAAGCTCTTGCCGAAGCGACGCCCCACGACGCCGTCTGACAGCTCGAAGTGATCCTCCAGAAACGTCACGCGGGTATTGGCGACGTTGTAGGAAAGAAAGCCGTAGCGGTTTGCCGGGTAAAGCGGCAGCTCGCGCCCGGTATTGAGAGCACCGAGGAACCCAACAAGTTCGCCGGATGCGGCTGAGAGAATACGTGGCTTCAGTTCGGCGAGGCCGGACATAAACACACCGACGGCTTCGTTGAGGCGTCTGATCCGCTTGGATGTTTCCTCCTTGAAGCGCTCGGGCGCGGATCGGTTCACAAATCCCAGAAAGCTCTTGGGTGGCGGGCGGTGGATGATCGTGAGCGTCAGGGTCTTGTCCCGCAGCCCGGCACTCCCCAGCTTTGAACGCCAGGCTTCATCCACCGCCGCCGCGAAGTCGTCACCCTGAACCGGGAGCAGGTCCGGGGTGATCGACTTTGACACTTTGTGTACGTAATAGCTGAACTCTGGCCCGAGCTGCGCGATGATCCGGGCAAAGAGCGCCGTCACCTTGTCGAGATAGGCATCATCCGTCGTGTAGCTGTTCACACCGCTGAGGCGGATGCACTGGAAAAGCTCGTTGACACGCGTGCGCACGGTCTGGTCGTCGACCAGGCTGACATAGGGCAGCATATGCGCGAGATGTTTCTCGCGGGCATACCAATCCGGCATGAGGGTGCGGGTATCCTCGACCTCGTCACGGGCTTCACTATGGCGCATAGCTGTCGCCCCTGTGAATGGCACGGTTGCGCGTCGGTGGGGTTTCCTGCAGCGCCGTCATCATCACGTCGATGAAGCGCGGGTCCCAATCCGCCGCTTTCCAAAGCACCGGGTAGAGGATCGCCGCCACGCCGAGGACCAGGATGTGCTGCACCCACACGAAGAGCAGCACCGACCCAAAGAGCCAGACCATGGCATACATGATCGGCAGGCCGAGAAGCTTCGGCGGGCGCACAAGGCCCAGGAAGAGCGGCGATCGTTCAGCCACGGATCAGACCCCTTTTACGGGGTACCACCACCAAATACGGCGGCAACGATTGTGGGAGCAGCTGCGACACCGGCAATGCCGACCAGAACCCAAAGGGCCTGGCGCAGATCGATGATGTTGAAGAACCAGCTTAGGAACACGCCCAATACGGCCAGCGTCGCGATGACCACGCCGAGAGGACCGGTCAGGGCATCAACGATGCCCTGCAGAAGGTCCTGAATAGGGGAGAGGTCGATACTCTGAGCCAGTGCAGGCTGCGCTGCAAATACCAGCAAAGTGGCGATGGCCAATAACTTATTACTTCTTGGCTTCATGGGGTCTCTCCTTCTAGCCGGTTGAAGACGGCCAGCACCCGCTGGACGTGATTTTGGGTCTCTCGATAGGGGGGAATGCCGGAATACTCGCGCACGGCATCGGGTCCGGCGTTGTAGGCGGCAAGCGCCAAGCGTGTGTCGCCGAACTCGGCCAGCATCATCGTGAGATAGCGTGCCGATCCGTCCAGGTTCTGTCGCCAGTTATTGGGGTCAACGCCAAGTGCGCGGGCGGTATCCGGCATCAGTTGCCCAAGACCGATGGCCCCGGCGTGGGAGACGGCGCGCGGATTGTAAGCGCTCTCGATCTCGATATTGGCGCGATAAAGGTTCAGCCAATCCGTGACGGTAATGTCGGCGGCACGCAGTCCACGGTGGCTTGCATAGCGCAGACCGACCTCTTGGATCGCGCCGAGAATGTCAGGGCGGGGCACAGGCGCACGTGGTGCAAGTGCGGCGATACGTACCTCTTCGACCGGATCAGGTTCCGCAGTTTCGCCGAAGACTCGCAAGCCATCAGATGCAGAGCCTTGGCCGATCCCATCATTGTAGTTGCGAGAAAAGCTTTGTTGGGATTGAGACGGTGAGAGCGAGCCATCGCTCTCCATTACCAGCACCATCTGTGCCGATGCAGGGTGCGTCAGAAGGCAGAGGAAAAGGGCGCTAAGCCCGGCTGGCCGTAATCTCTTCGCTCGAAAGCTTGTGCACTGTCCGCTTGCCTTCCAAGAGTGGAATGTCCGCGTGTGAGAAGCCGACACCTTGCAGGAAGGAGAGCACGCCTGTGACGGTCTTGATCTCGCGGATCTTGATGTCGTTGCGTGAGGTGCGTGTGCGGGCGGTGACCAGAAGCTTTTCGACGCCCTCATCACTGACAGCGCGCATGATCCAGGCCCCATGCCAGTTGGGGCCTTTCTTGTAGGCGTCTTCCTTGCAGACGACTTCCACACGGTAGCCGCTCGCGACAAGATCGCGAAATCTCGGTTCAGTGACCACATTCGGTGCTTCGTTACTTAGGTCTATCACCCGGATTACGCTTTCTGTTCAAAGGCGCAGGTCCGGACTTCATTGCTTGAAGTCCAAACATACGATGCTATATTATCGACCGCAAGTATATATTTACGTTTGTGCGGCTGTATGACGGTTACACGAAAGTTAGGCATGACCGTTGGATTTGATCAAGTTTTGTTGGGGTCTCAGCACCCTCTGGTTGCAAGGAGCCAGAAGCGCACCTGCTATATTTTTGCTGATGGTTTTGCCGGAGATTGCCGCGGCGGCATCCTGCTATCCGCCTACGAAGCCCTTCGTTCCGAGTGATCCGCAAGCCGTCAGGGAGTACGCTGATCTCATCCGAAGCGACTTCGAGCTCTACATCCGGGACATACAAAGCTACTTCAGATGTCTGGAAGAAGAGCGGGCGCGTGCTTTTGAGGAGGCGCGTGAGGTGAGCCAGGAATATGGCCGGTTCCTGCAGACAGTTGATGAATGATAGATGGCACACTTGTTCGGTGCGGCGCTCTAGACCGGACAACAGGCTAGTTCGCGAGGCAACGTAGTGTTCGAACAAGTCTATGGAAAACATCATTTATCCACTTTTTAGATAATCTATAAAGTAGATTAGCCCGGTCACAAGGGGTTTGTGACACGTGGCAAAGACAATCAGAAGTTCAGGGCATGAGGCGCTCCGCGATGCACTTATCGCGGCGCGCAAAAATGCTGGTCTCACACAGGAACAATTGGCCACGCGGCTGAAATGCCATCAGTCCTTTGTGGCCCGCGTTGAAAGTGGTGAGCGCAGGATCGATGTCATTGAACTGGTTGTTCTCGCGCGGGCTATGGAAGTCGAAACTGCTAAACTCTTAGCGGTGGCCGAACGCGAGACGGATGCCGATCATCGGATTTGAGCGCAACTTTGAATTTTGAAGCCCAAAGGGTCATTCGATGGTCATGAAGGTATCTGTCTTCGATCTTAGGAGGTGATTCGCCAAAAAGAGAGCAAATTCGTACTCCTGAAAGATATCAATGATATACTATTGGTCGCTGAAAGGGTGCGACTATTGGAACGGTTCGGTAGGTTTCTTCCACCAAATGCGTTTTCGCTTTCAGATTTGGGTCAAGTATCGCCGCCGCCAATCAATAGTCCACCTGTTCGAACCCGTAGTTACCCTCATAGTCACGCCAATCGACGAAGACAGAGCGGAGGTAGATGCTGGGGCAGTTTTGCCCCCAGCGTTCGAGGCCGACATGTGCCTCGGGCAGGGCGTTTAATCCAGAGCGCACCCAAGAGAAATCACCTTGCGTCCCATAGGTTCCAAGAACGACCGTCGCGTTCCGATTGCAATCACCGTCACGGCCAGACTCGTGCTGACGCGCGTAGCGCACATCAAAGACCCGGATTGAACGCACGAAGTTGAATTCTGGGCCGCTGATGTCGATATCGGCGCGGTCCTGGATCAGGCGCAGGGCGAGGCCATTGGGCGGCTGTCCGTCCCTGGGGTCTGTCGTACGGAGAACGGCGGGCATGGGCTCTTTCGGACTTGCCAGGAAACTCTGGGGTAGGGACCCGGCATCATCGAGTAGAACGTCGTAGATGCGCGCGGTCGAGTTCGTATTACCGCTGGGTTGATAAGCCGCACCCATCGGGCAGCGCCATATCTGTAGCGGCGGTTCTACTGGCCAAGGCGTGATTCGTCGTATGAACTCGCCGCGGGCACGCGCGCAGGGCACCGAGTCTGGCCATCCACCTGAAAGACAGAGCAGAATGGCACAGTCGATCTGGTAGGCTTGGGCGGATGATTTTTGCGGTGCTATGACGCTACCCATACTTCCAACGAGGGCAACGATTGCAAGGCGAGCAAGTTGTTGGAGCATGAATGGATATCCATTGGTCTAGAGAATCCAGCGCATCATGCACTGAAAATATACTAATGTCACTCATAATATAGGATCGATAGGGCGGTAGTGTTCCGGTTTTTAGCGTCACTCCAGCTTTTTTTGGCCACCGGCCGATAGTGCCTCAAGCAGGTCTATGGCGGAGTCAGCGGTCACGGCTTTTGCCTTGGCCAGCGTTTCCGGACTGAGCGGCGGGTCAATGCGTTTCGCCATACGGTCTTTGTAAATCCAAAGGATCGCCAGTTCCGACGTATTCCAATGGTAAACCCAACCGGTGGTTCGGTCGTTTGCATCTCGCAACCTCGCGATCGGCGTTGCTTCTTTTTTTCCGAAATTCACTAGTTCCAATTCTCCGTACCCATCTACAGAGTGTAATCGTGACGGTTTCCATGCCACTTTCAGCCAAGTGATAAGAAACATTGAACTCAACAAAGAAGAAAATTTCCGTCCTTCCTTCGTAGGGAACGATGCTAAGGCTATCTCCAACAGGCAGCGAGCTTGATGGATCCACGTTTGACCTCCTCGCAGTTGATTGTTCGAATTTTCACCAACGATGTCTTCTAAGAGTGACGCCATATCTCGAATTGCGCCAGTGGCTACATTTGCCTCTGGTGCCTCGGATCCCGAAAGACCACAGCGTTACAGTCTCATAGAATGATATAAATTAGGAGGTGTTGGAACCACCTGCAATAAAGTCAAGAACCAGCGCGTTGAATCTATCTCTTTTTTCGATCTGAGTCCAATGGCCGCAATTTGAAAATAGGTGTAATTCCGCATTCGGAAGAAGCTCAAAAAACTTGTGAGAGTTTCCAATTGGAATAACTCGATCATTCTTCCCGTGAACGATTAACACTGGAACCTTTATTTTCGAGATATCTGATGTTTCTGATGCCATTGCGTGAATCCATTTTTGCCGTGGAGCAGGAAACATCGCTGAGTAGCTTTCATGGATTCCCGGTGCCACCGAGGCGGAATAGCGTAATGATGCAAGATCGTCGTTGACAAGAGTTTTGTCATGAGAAAAAATATCAAGCAACTCTTTCATATTCTCAACGGATGGCTCGTAACCCCAAACCTCATTGAGTCCATAAGTCAGTTCAAATTCAACACCAACGGCACCCATTAATACAATTCGTGAAACCAACTCAGGGTGCGCGATAGCGAACGCAATGGCGAGCCCCCCGCCAAATGAGTTGCCTACAATGGTCGTTTGGCCGAGGCCCAATTCTTGGGTCAAGCCATAAAGATGTTTGACCCAATTTGTCATTGAGTATTCATAGTTTTCAGGGGCCACGGTCTTACCAAAACCAACCATATCCGGCGCTATGCAACGTGATTTTTGGCTGATGGGTCCCAAGTTTAAGCGCCAGTTTGCCCAAGCAGATACTCCAGGTCCGGATCCATGGATAAACAGTACTGGCTCTCCTTCACCTACGTCTTGATAATAAGTATCGATTCCATCGATAGTGATGATTTTTCCATCATCTGAAATTTGCGATCCATCGGACATTCGAATTCTCCAGAAATCTGAGACGGACCGAAGCAGATGGCCTCGGTCCGATTGGTGGCTTGACTGGTATTTGTCGGG
This sequence comes from Sulfitobacter pacificus, assembly GCF_030159975.1. NCBI lineage: Bacteria > Pseudomonadati > Pseudomonadota > Alphaproteobacteria > Rhodobacterales > Roseobacteraceae > Sulfitobacter > Sulfitobacter pacificus. The sequence goes on along the minus strand of NZ_BSNL01000003.1, from coordinate 31,983 downwards.
CCAGTTTAAAAATCTGACAGTTGTGATCTATTCGTTTGCCGGTACAGGCGGTGTCCCAACCATGAAGAACTCTTGTGGCAGTTGCGATCCGTGCCAAATTATTCCAGCTTCGAGGTCTTTTTCTTCCCACACGACAGGTTTCCAGTCGGGTTCGAAAATCAAGTACCCTGCATCTCCAAAGAGTTCGACTCGGTTGCCGCCCGGCTCAAAGCAGTACAAAAAGGCGGCCTGCGTGATGCCGTGCTTGCCGGGGCCTGCTTCGATCTGGATGTTGTGTTCGCGAAATACGTCGGCAGCGTCCGAAAGATGTTGTGGATATCCGTACCAGAATGCGACATGGTGCAACCGGCCTTTGACCCCACTCTCATCTCGCATCATAGCTACGTCATGGACTAAGTTGTTGTGGCTCATCCATGCTGCTACCTCGACCTCACCGCCACCTGCTATAATAGTTTCGCGGAGCCGTGTACCCATGGCTTCTTGGTAGAATCGCCGCATGGGGCCCACGTCTGAACACATTAGATTGACGTGATCCAAACGACGAACCGGAACGCCAGAAAGCGGTCGTTTTTGTGGCCGGTTGATCAACGGTGTTTTCAAGCTATCAGGAATCGTCGCGCGCTCTACTTCCCAAAAAATTCTTTGAATGTGCCCGTCGGGTGTTCGATACTCATATGCCGGTCCGTAGCCAGCTTCGGTGTCGACCCATCCGATACCGGCACCCAATTTTTCAATCTGGGAGACGCGACGATCGAGGGCTAACTTCGAAGAAGCTCGCCAACCCATTTGGGCCATTCCTGGTTGGTCCCGTTCTGTAAGCTTCAGTGAATGGTGGTAGGACTCCTCATAACCCCTGAGATATACGGATTTTCCGTCCCTCGATGATTCTTGGAGTCCCAAAAGCTCTTTGAAAAACCAAAGGCTTTCATCCATTTTCGGCGTAAAGAGTTCAACATGGCTCAATTGCGCCACGTCAAAAATTGGTTCGTTGTCTGTCATTTCAGGTCCTCCCCTGCAGTTTTGTAGATGTTTACCAGGTTTGGAATCTGTCCAGCCCTGAATTGAAAGTCTTGCTAACTCGGCTCCTGCCTACGGACCAATCTCATGCTGATCTTGATCAATCGGCGGAATATAGGGCGGCCTGCTTGAACGATGCCAAGCCTTGAGAAGAACGGCTCGATCGTAGCGATTTCCATAATTGACCCCCGAATTTTGGAATGGATATGCTGGCCCGTCTCCGCCTCTTTGGACCATTTCGCCGATTGGGCTGGAAGGGCTTGATTCCCCATGCTGTTTGCTAAGCGTTTCATCTAGGTACATTGGCCTCTCATAAAACGGTTTGCAAGATAAAAAACGTTTATTTAAGAAAAACCGATTGTGAGGAGTTTATCACACTAAATCCTGCTTTTGTGACTTTGGGGGCAAACAACGTGTAAGCTTGGCGGTGACGCAAATTATTGCTTAAAAATCAACTTGTTAGTTTGAGTTTCTGCGGGCCGATGCCCTTTGATAGAGGGATAGGTTTTCGAATACTCGGAAGTCTGCCGGGGCGAGCCAGATTGACCATTGTCAAAATTGCAGTGAGTGGCAAAGCCCTTGGTTGCAACGAAACACTACATGTCATGATTCCAAATTGTCGCATTGATCCTAGCTAAGTTGGTCCTTTTGCCCGAACCCTGCGTCCTCCTCCAGATTGAGTGGCGCTCACTCCAATCTGGTCTGCCCCGGAACCTTCAGTGCAGATGGCGAGATCTTTCCAGATTCTGCTCTGCAACCCAATCTTTCGTTGGCATAGGCCTGAGTCTTCCACCTCCTGTCAGTGTAGTGGGCCTGTATCGCTTGTTGTTATTGCCATATCGATCAAGGGATTTCCGTACACAGGCTGTGTGGTAGCTACTCGGCGTAGATTCGATGCAAGGCCTTCATCTTTTTGGTGGCATCTGACCGCGACTGAATCAGTCGGCGATCAGGCGTTCTACTCGAAACCTGAAGTTGAAGACTTCGGTGTGGGTAATATCGGTTGGTTTGCTGGAGTGCGAGAGGTTGACCGTGACACCATTCTGATAAGCCCCAAGCGAATTGCTCCGGGTTCACCGGTGACCTTTAGCTTCATTTCACGCGATCGCATCGAGCACGTCGCGCTGTGTATAGAGGCCCTCATCGGCCTCTGCTGTCGGGGGCTCTCCAATGGGGCCAAACAGGCGCCTGATGTTGAACCAACCGAACCATCGAGGACCGCCTACTTGATCACTGGGCAGCGCATTACTCAGGATTGGGGCAAGTGATCAATCAATAGGTCAACGGTTGTTGAAATATGATCGCACATCAAAGAAATGCAATCTTCTCGCCTACCACTTACAGCACTTTCAAACAGGGCTCGATGTTGATCAGGCACGTGAAGTGCATTTCGGCTAATGTCTGGGATCAGTGCTCTGTATCGCTCTGCATTGTAGTTTATGCTTCGACGAAAATCGAGCAGGTAGCGGTTCTTGCATGCCGCCACCATTGCTTCGTGAAAAGCTTGATTACGTTGGCGCCATTCATGTTCTTGGTCGAGATTTCCTTCGAGAACGAAAGCCCTATCGGCTCTTTCCAGTAAATGATAAGCACCTGCTAAGGTTGCCTCCCATTCATCATTTCGGTTTTCTAGTGATTCACTTAGTGCTTCTATTTCAAGCAGTTTGCGAACTCGGGCGACGGAAATGAAGTCACTGCGACTTAGCGGCGCAACACGGAAACCGATGTTTGGCTGAGAGACGACCAACGAACATGCCAGAAGCCGCGAAAGTGCTTCGCGAACCGTTGAGGTGCTTACGTCAAACTCTCTTCGTAGCGCATCGACCTGCAGCCTCGTTCCGCCGGGCAGGTCGCCCGAGATAATCCGGTTTCTAAGTTTCTCTTCGATCAAAACGAAGGCAGTTTTTGGCTCTGTCTTTGTTGTCATGGTCAATTTGTGCGTCCATCATAGGATTTTCGCCCACAAATGACATGTTTTGAGGTTGATGCCAAGCAGCAAGAATAAACCAATAAAATTAAAAAAAACGTGGACACGGTAAAAAAACGATAATATAGAAAGATGAAAGCCACGGGCATGCTCGTGATCTAGAATGTGCAGGTTTGAAGGACCGAACGGCGAATTGCGTAGGTAGTTACAGGCGTTTCCATGGTCAGTGTTTCGGATCGGGAGCATGTAGGCTGGCTCGTTGCATCTTGCTGGGAGGTTTTGTCAGGTCCTGGCGTCGCGTTGACAAATAGGGCGGGTGTGCGGGTGTGTTTAACATCTCGTAAGTGGAAGACCGCAGTAGGCAGGAAAATGCCGCGGAAAAGTGGAGGAGTGCCAATGTTTGCTAATTCTAATCTTGATGATCTCGCACATCAGATTTCTGGTGCGGTTGAAGACGACCCCAAAAATGGCGTTTTTCGATGTCGCAGAGATGTTTTCTCAGACGACGCGCTTTTTGAGCTTGAGATGAAGCATGTGTTCGAGGGCAACTGGATATACATGGCGCACGAGAGCCAAATCTCTGAACCTGGAGATTATTTTACGCTCACTATGGGTCGTACTCCTGTCGTTATTACGCGGGACAAGTCGGGTGAATTACATGCGCTCGTCAACGCCTGTTCTCATAGAGGTGCCCAGCTCTGCCGTTTCAAACGGCGAAACCAAAGTACTTTCACATGCCCATTCCATGGATGGACCTTCTCAAACACTGGTAAGCTTCTCAAAGTTAAAGATCCGAAAGATGCTGGTTATCCGGAGCAGTTCAACAAGGCAGGCAGCCACGATTTAACCAAGGTCGCTCGATTTGAAAATTATCGTGGCTTCCTATTCGGCTCGCTCAACGCTGAGGTGGGGCCACTTAGAGAGTATCTTGGTGAAGCGTGTAAGATGATCGACATGATCCTTGATCAGGCAGATGAAGGGTTGGAGGTTTTGCGGGGGTCTTCAACATACACATATGACGGGAACTGGAAGCTTCAGGCCGAGAACGGCGCTGATGGTTATCACGTTTCGGCTGTGCATTGGAACTATGTTGCTACAACAGCGCACCGCACTGACGACGGCAAGCAAGACAATATCAAAGCGAACGATGCATCGAAGTGGTCAAAACAGCGCGGGGGTTTCCATGCCTATGAAAATGGTCACATTCTGCTGTGGACTGAACTGGCCGACCCTACCAACCGTCCAAACTATCCTCGTCTCACAGAGTGGGTTGAAGAATATGGAGAGACGAAAGCGGAATGGATGGTGGGGGTAATGCGTAACCTCTGTGTATATCCGAACGTATTCTTGATGGATCAGATGAGTTCGCAAATTCGAGTAATCCGCCCTGTCAGCGTCGATAAAACTGAGGTCACTATTTATTGTATCGCGCCCAAAGGTGAGAGTCAGGAGGCTCGTTCTCATCGTATCCGACAATACGAAGACTTTTTTAATGCTTCAGGTATGGCAACTCCAGATGACACGGAAGAGTTTCGCGCTACCCAACGTGCGTACGCTGGTGCAGCGCACGCCCCTTGGAATGACTTAACGCGTGGCGCTACCCAGTGGATTGAGGGCCCAGATGAAGATGCCAAAAAACTGGGCATTAACCCAATACTGTGCGGAGCACGTACGGAGGACGAAGGCTTGTTCGTAGTCCAGCATACCAATTGGTCTGAGCGTATGGCGGATGCAATTACCAAGGAGCGTGAAAATGCGTTCAAAACTCGGTCGGCAGCAGAGTAAGGGGCAAATCGGATGAGTATCGCAACACGAGAACGTGAAGCAGCAACTATAGGTATGAATCTCAGCGAAATTCAGGCCTTTCTCTATGCGGAGGCACGGGCACTGGATGACCGCGATTGGGATACTTGGTTAGCATTTTACCACGATGACTGCCCGTTTTGGATGCCTACATGGGACGACTACGACGCGCTCACAGAAGATCCACAAAACGAAATGTCGTTGATGTATTATCCAAACAAGCAAGGCATCGAAGATCGGGTATTTCGGATTAAGACTGACCGTTCCGCTGCGACGTCTTTGCCCGAGCCGCGTACGAACCACAATTTGGCAAATATTGAAGTTGTAGATGCAGATCGTAATGAGATTAGTGTGCGTTTCAATTGGCATACTTTGACTTATCGCTATGGGATAACGGATCAGCATTGGGGCACTTCATTTTACACGATCCGGATTGGCGGGAAAAAGCCATTAATAACCGACAAAAAGATCGTTCTTAAGAACGACCGCATACACCAAGTCATAGACGTATATCATATTTGATCTGTCAAACTTGAGGATGGGTGGCCTTGGCCCCCGTGAATGTATTCGCGTGGCTATAGGAGGGCAGCGCTTTGACAACCTATGAAATTGCTTTGAATTTCGAAGATGGCGTCACGCGCATTATTCAATGTGCTGACGACGAAATGGTAACCGACGCGGCCTTCCGTCAGAAGATAAATTTGCCGATGGACTGTCGTGATGGAGTCTGCGGAACCTGCAAGTGTTTTGCCGAAAAAGGTAAGTACGAAATAGAATTCTACATGGATGAGTCCATGAGTGATGAAGAGGTCAGTCAAGGTTACGTTCTCACTTGCCAGATGATCCCCAAAAGTGATTGCGTTCTTAAGGTGCCGGCCCCCTCTGCCGCTTGTAAAACTGCGCCAGAGGAGGTGGAGGGCCTTGTCTCAGCTGTTGATACACTGTCTGAAACTTCGTTTCGCTTGCATGTGAAGCTCGCGAAACCAATCCGTTTTCTACCTGGGCAGTATGTGAATATCTCGGTTCCAGGTACGGGGAAACGTCGTTCATACTCCTTTTCTTCTGTGCCTGGTGTTGAAGAGGCATCGTTTCTGATCCGTAATTTGCCTGGGGGTGTGATGAGTGGCTATTTGAGGGACGGAGGCAAGACTGGGGATCTCGTTGAACTCAATGGTCCAATGGGTACTTTTTATTTGCGCCCGATTGAAAGGCCGCAGCTATGGCTCGCTGGGGGTACTGGGTTGGCCCCCTTTTTGTCGATGCTTGAACTGGTAGCACTGCAAGGTACAGAACACCCTATCGTGCTTTACTATGCAGTGACTCGACGAGCCGACCTAGTCGAGTTGGACCGCATCAACGATTTGGTTGCGAAGATTGGTAGCGTAACTGTAATTACAGTACTCGCAGCTGACGAAGATACACACGAACGAAAAGGATTTGTGACCGATCATGTGACTGTAGATGATCTGAATGGTGGCGAATGCGACGTTTATCTTTGTGGGCCTCCACCGATGGTGGACGCAGTCCGCAAACACTTCGAGGTGCTCGGAGTGGAGCCTGAAAATTTCTACTACGAAAAATTCAACCCGACAGAAGCGGAGGCAGCATGAGCCGCCGCTTTGAAGATAAGGTCATGGTCGTGACTGGAGCCGCGCAAGGTATTGGTCGGTGCGTTGCTTTACGCGCCGCCAACGAAGGTGCACGCGTTTTGATCGTTGACCGCTCGTCTGCACGCAAAGATGTGGTTGCGGAAATTCGCAATGCAGGGGGGCAGGCTGAAGCGATTTCAGTCAATCTCGAAACATGGGCGGGATGTGAAAAAGCCATACAAAAGTCCGTAGACATTTGGGGTCGTATCGATATCCTAATTAATAACGTTGGTGGCACTATTTGGGCCAAACCCTACGAGCACTATGAGCCTAAACAAATAGACGCGGAAGTCCGAAGGTCGCTTTTCCCGACACTTTATTGTTGCCGCGCCGCCATTGAGCGAATGTTACCAGTAAATCAAGGTGTCATAGTCAACGTCTCTTCCGTTGCGACGCGAGGCCTAAATAGGGTGCCATATGCGGCGTCCAAGGGTGGCGTGAATGCACTTACTGCAAGTTTAGCTTGGGAGGTCGCAGAACGAGGTATTCGCGTTGTCGGCACAGCTCCGGGCGGTACGGAAGCGCCCCCTCGCATTGTGCCGCGCAATCTCAATGCAGAAGAGGAACAACCCGAAGCTTGGTACAAGACCATCGTCGATCAAACAATCCGCTCCTCATTTATGACACGCTACGGAACACTGGATGAGCAAGCAAGTCCAATTTTGTTTCTGGCGTCTGACGAAGCTTCGTACATCACCGGAGTTACCGTTCCGGTGAGTGGAGGCGATTTGGGATGACAATTGCCGAAAAAAACAACCATCAATAGGAGGAGAACTGAAATGAAAACTACCTTTTTTGCGGCCCTTACTGGGCTAACCTGTGCCCTTTGCGGCCAACAAGCAGCGGCCGATGAGATTGAAGTTGGAGTTTTGCTCCCATTTTCGGGAGTTTATGCATCAGTCGGGAACGAGATTGAAGCGGGCTTTAGCCTAGGGCTCTCAACATTTGCAAGCGATCTGGAAAGCAGTATTAATCTGCATAGAGAAGACACCGAGGTCAATCCTGCAACCGGACTTGGCAAGGCGCGACGCCTAATTCTACAAGAAGAAGTAGATGTCATAGTCGGGGTAGTTTCCTCAGGGGTTCTTGGCGCCGTTCGGGATATTGTTGACGGTGCCGGGGTACCTTTGATTGTCGCCAATGCAGGGAATGATGCCGCTACAGGAGCGGATTGCAGCCCCTACATAACGCGGTTGTCGTTCTCCAACAGTCAGATTAATCGTCCGATGGGAACTTGGATGGCCAACGAAGGTATCGGCACGGTCTATACCCTTGCCCCGGACTATGCCGCTGGTCGGCAGATGATTGAGGCGTTTTCCGAAGCGTATGCTAGCGCGGGGGGCACAGTCGTCGGCGGAGAATTCACGCCTTTCCAGCAAACCCAGGATTTTGGCCCCTACATTGCTCAGGCCAAGGCTTCAGGAGCCGACGCTCTTTACGTCTTTTACGCGGGTGGCGAGGCTATTTCATTTGTTAAGCAATTCGACAGCTTCGGTGTCGACCAGGACCTACCTCTCTACGGTTCTGGCTTTCTAACGTCTCAGCTCTACGTAAATGCCCAGGGCCAGGCGGCTGACGGCGTCATCACAGCACTGCACTATGTACCGACCATCAACAATCACGAAAACGCTGCTTTCGTTGAAGCGTTCGTGGAGGCCAATGGTCGCCTGCCTTCAGAGTTCGCTGTCCACGGTTATGATGCTGCCCATGCACTCGCTGAGGTGATCCGGGCAGGTGCGAACGACCGCGAGAGCATTGCCCGTGCACTTAAGAGCATTAGTTTCGATAGCCCGCGTGGCGAATTGTCGATCGACTCGGCAACCAACAACGTTGTTCAGCCGATTTATGTATATAGAACGGTGGTCGGAGAGAATGGCAGCACTCAAGAAGTATTGGCATCGCTTCCGGCCGAACCGGAGCCTGCAAACGGCTGTGTCATGCCTACGCAATAACGTAAATTTAGGCTCACGACGTCTTGGGCCGCCTGCCAAGCATGGGTAGGCGGCTTTCACCAAAGTGTTGACTAGGATTTTCCATGACAGTTGATTCCGGCTTTTGGGTTTTGCAAACGCTAAATGCTTTGCAACTATCTATGCTCCTCTTTCTATTATCGCTTGGCCTGACTGTAATTTTTGGGTTGATGCATTTTGTAAACCTCGCACACGGTGCATTGTACACCTTTGGAGCGTATATTGCCGCATCGGTCGCCAACAAATTTGGGTTCTGGGTTGCTATCTTCGCTGCGCCGGTAGGAGTCGCGATCATAGGCGTAGTTCTCTATTTCTTATTCGTCCAGCGAATGAGAAAGTCCGGCCCAACCGCACAAGTTCTGGTTACGTTCGGTTTGATCTTCGTACTGCTAGATCTAACTCGCATCATTTGGGGTGATCTTGCTCTCGCCATGGCCACACCCGCTGTCCTATCAGGTCAGATTGGAATTTTTGGAGTAACTTATCCAGTCTATCGTCTGTTCATAATTGCCATCGGCTTATTGTCGTTTGTTATGCTGGCGTTGGTACTTTCTGGCACTCAAGTAGGTGCTAAGATTCGTGCAAGTGTAGACAATGATGCTATGGCAGCATGTCTCGGGATAAATGTAGAACGCCTCTTTTTTCTTGTCTTCTGCGTTGGTTGTGCTTTCGCGGGCTTGGCCGGAGCCATTGCGGCACCTCTCCTGAGCGTCATGCCCGGGATGGGTCTGCAAATCCTAATACCTACGCTAATAGTAATTGTTATTGGCGGGTTGGGATCATTGAGGGGGGCGATCGCGGGGTCGTTGCTTTATGGTTTTGTACAGACATTCGGTGCGGTATTAGCACCGCAACTTTCTTCAGTCTTGATCTACGCTCTCCTTGCAATGGTATTGGTGATTAAGCCGAATGGTCTATTTCCGGTGAAAGGATAAACGCGTGTTTCGCCACAACATACTTCGCTACGGCATACTTGTTATTCTGGCGATTGGTTCTCTCTTTCAGGCTCTAACCGCAAAATATTTTGGGTTAGAGATGTTAACGGAAATTCTGATCCTCGCGATACTGGTGCTATCGCTCGACATAGTTGCAGGATTTGGTGGCATGGTCTCTCTTTGCCATGGAGCAATTATGGGTATTGGGGCCTATGCCTATGCCATGTTTTCAATAAGAGTAGGCATCGCGCCCCCGGCTGCGATGGCGGGTTCGATTGCGTTGACAGGTGCAGTCGCTTGGGTGATTGGAGCAATTTCGTCTCGCAGCCATGGTATCTATTTCATCATGGCGACACTCGCCTTTGGACAAATGGCATATGCCTATGTGTTCGAAGCTCCAATCTTTGGCGGTGATGACGGATTGGGCGGTATTCCCCGATTGGACTTGAGTTTCATTGGGGTTGATATGAACAGTAACCGCAACTTTGCGCTGTTTTGTATGTCCATTTTAGTTTCTGTCTATGGAGCGTCGGTTTTGATCTTACGTTCCGGACTCGGTCGATCCCTGGTCGGCGTCATGCACAATGAACAGCGCATGCGTGCGCTCGGGCTTACGGTTTGGCGTGTTAAGGCGGATGTTTTTGGCCTATCTGGTGTGATTGCTGGACTGGCTGGAGTTCTGGCAGCACAGCATATTATGTATATTTCCCCGGACCTTCTCGGTTGGACTGTCTCCGGAGAGGCTTTAGTCGTTGTGATTCTAGGGGGGCTAGGCACTCTTGTCGGGCCACTTGTTGGCGCCGTCATTTTCGTGGTGATCAAGCATGAAGTCAGTTCGGTTACAAGTTATTGGCACCTCTTCGTTGGCGGTATCCTGATCGCTGTTGTAATGAGTCGGGCCAACGGCATTTTCGGCTGGGCAGAGACGCATTGGGGCGCATGGGTTGAACGCCGACTTGCCGATGCTACGCGTAAACAAGAGCTTGAGGAGGCCAAAAGCGATGCTTGAGACGCGCAATCTAGACAAGAGTTTTGGTGCGATTCACGTGACGCGCAACGTGTCGTTGAAACTGGAGCGTGGCGAGCGTCGTGTAATTCTTGGGCCCAATGGGGCAGGCAAAACCACACTATTCAATCAACTTGTTGGTGAACTGATACCGGACAAAGGTTCGGTTCATCTAGCAGGCGAAGATATCACCGCACTCCCTGTTGCAGCGCGCGCCCGGCGTGGACTATCGCGCAGTTATCAAAAAAATACTCTTTTCGATGGGCTGACAGTTGAGGAAAATCTTGGTCTTGCTGCTGCGGTACATACTGGAAATGCGACGATGCTGAGGGGAGACAGCCTGTCAAAGCCCGAGGTCCGCGAAATTACTTCTGAAGTGGCAGAACAAGTAAACTTGATGCCTTATCTCCACGCGAAGGTTTCCGAAGTTAGCTACGGTGTTCGCCGCCAGCTCGAAATCGGTGTTGCCCTTGCCACTCGACCGCTTGTTTTGCTTATGGATGAACCAACAAGCGGTGTCGGACCGGAAATGTCTAAGGGGTTTCATGACCTGCTGAACAATCTTCCACGTGATCTGTCAATAGTCATAATTGAACATGATATGGACCTCGCCTTCGATGTCGCTGACACGATTACTGTGCTAAATTTTGGTGAAATTGTTTTTGATGGATTGCCGGAAGAGGCACGTGGCTCAAGTTTGCTCAAAGAAATATATCTAGGAAGTTGGGAAGATGCTTGAATTGAAAGCTGTTGAGTCAGGGTATGGAGAGACTCAAATTCTCCATGGCTTGTCTCTTGTCTCGCAAAAAGGGAAAGTCTTGGCGGTTCTCGGTCGGAATGGAGCGGGCAAATCTACGACACTAAAAACAATCATGGGGCTTTTGCCTCTTAAAGCTGGAGAGATTGAATTTGATGGCAAACCGATCGGGGCCAAGACCTTTAATGTAGCAAATGGCGGAATTGCTTACGTGCCCGAAACAAGGGATATTTTCCCGTCACTGACAGTGCGTGAAAACCTCGAAATTTCGGCAAAGAATTTTGGTCGTTCCGGATCGGAATGGAACATGGATAGAGTTCTTGAACTTTTCCCGCGCCTAGATGAGCGAATGAGCAATAGTGGTTCTCAGCTTTCTGGCGGGGAACAGCAAATGCTGGCTATCGGGCGCAGCTTGTTGATGAACCCGCGCCTGCTGATCCTTGACGAACCAACGGAAGGGCTGGCTCCGATTATTGTGAAGCTCATTCATGACAAGCTTCAAGAGCTAAAGACTGCAGGTTTGTCGATGATTATCGTAGAACAGAACTTTGGTTTTGCAACCTCGCTAGCAGACAATGTGGCAGTGGTGAGTAAAGGGCAAGTTGTGTGGACTGGAAATGCGGCAGAAATCCGGGCCGCGAATGAGGTTCAGAACAAGTGGCTTGGTATATAATTGTTAACTCAGCATTTATGAGTCTAAGCTCAGGTTCAGTGGTTTCCGATTGTGGTTCAATGGCCATCAAGAGACGGGCAAACACGAAACTGCTGAACTCTTGCTATCTATATGGAATTCCGGCGGCAGAAAAGGTCGTCACTCACGTATTTTTGTGCCTCGGCATTTTATTGATACCAATGTTGGGGTCAAAGGACCTTAAACTGGCGAACTCTGGCGCAATGCAATCATGCGCCGCCCACGCCAATTCGTCAAAACTACGCCCAAAACCAGTTTGGGTAGGGCACATACTTAATTATTTACGGAGCCTCCCGATGTCTGACTTGCTTGATAATGCTGCGCGGCGCCTGCGGAAGGCCTACACGAGCGACCCTATTCTCCCTTTGCGTGAGACATTGCAGCCGACTGATATTGATGCTGCCTATGCAATTCAGGAGATCAACACGCGTTTTTGGCAGGATAGCGGACGGAAAATCGTCGGCCGTAAGGTTGGCCTGACCTCGACAGCCGTTCAAAAACAGCTCGGCGTCGACCGCCCTGATTTTGGTGTCCTGTTTGAAGACATGCAGCTTTCAGATGGGGGTGTTTTGGCGCGTGACCGTGTGATTCAGCCCAAGGCTGAGGCTGAAGTGGCGCTGCTTCTTGCGAAGGACCTAGATATGATCGCGGCCACGCCAGAAGACGTGGCCGACGCTACACGAGGCGCTTTTGTTGCAATCGAAATTGTCGACAGTCGGATCCAAGACTGGAAGATCACCTTTGCTGATACGGTGGCAGACAATGGATCTTCTGCTTTCTTCGTTCTGGGTAAAGACGAGCACCCGCTGGATGGGCTGGATCTTTTGAACTGCAAAATGCAACTCACGGTAAATGGCGAACTCGCCTCAAGCGGCACCGGGGCTGCCTGTCTTGGCCATCCGTTGAACGCGGCCGCCTGGTTGGCGCGGACCCTTGCCGCGCGCGGTGAGCCGCTCCGGGCGGGCGATCTCATTCTGACCGGCGCACTTGGCCCAATGGTCGCGCTGAAACCGGGCGCGGCTGTCACAGCATCAGTCGAAGGTCTCGGAACGGTCAATTTCACATTCGATGGAGAAAACGCATGACAGGCAAAACTAAGGTCGCGATTATTGGGTCGGGAAATATTGGCTCGGATCTAATGATTAAGATTGCGAGAAAATCGAAGGTGCTCGAAATGGGCGCATTTGTCGGGATTGACCCTGAATCAGATGGGCTTAAACGAGCCACAAGGATGGGCGTGCCGATCACGGCAGATGGCATCGATGGTCTGATTGCCTTGCCGAATTTCGATGAGATCAAAATCGTATTCGATGCAACGTCGGCGGGCGCACACAAGGTGCATGACGAAAAACTGCGCGCGTTGGGAAAGACGGTTATCGACCTAACCCCTGCGGCCATCGGGCCGTACACGATCCCGCCGGTGAATTTGGAGGCGAATCTGGAGGCGGGCAATGTCAACATGGTAACCTGTGGTGGGCAGGCGACAATCCCGATTGTGGCGGCGGTCAATCGCGTCAGCCCGGTGCGCTATGCCGAGATCGTGGCATCGATCGCTTCAAAATCTGCGGGCCCAGGCACGCGTGCGAATATCGACGAATTCACCGAAACCACGTCGCGCGCGATTGAGGTTGTCGGCGGGGCCGAGAAGGGCAAGGCGATCATTGTCCTGAACCCTGCAGAACCACCGATGATCATGCGCGATACCGTCTATTGCCTATGCGACGCGGCAGACAAGGATGCTATCCGCGCTTCGATCAAGGACATGGTCGCCGAGGTGCAAAGCTATGTGCCCGGCTATAGACTGAAACAAGAGGTGCAGTTCGAGGCCATCGGCGACAACGACCCACTGTTTATCCCCGATTTGGATCAAAACTACACCGGTTTGAAAGTCACAACGTTCCTCGAAGTTGAAGGCGCGGCCCACTATCTGCCCGCTTATGCCGGAAATCTGGACATCATGACATCCGCCGCGCTGAAGACGGCGGAGCGCATTGTGGAATCACACAAACTGGAGGCGACGACATGAGTACACTTCAGACGAAAGACAAACTCTATATTCAGGATGTCACGCTACGCGACGGCATGCATGCGGTTCGCCATCGCTACAGCCTTGATCAAGTGCGCGCGATTGCCAAGGCACTGGATGACGCCAAGGTTGACGCGATCGAGGTTGCGCATGGTGACGGGCTGGCGGGGTCCAGCTTCAACTATGGCTTTGGCGCGACGACCGACTGGAAGTGGATTGAGGCGGTCGCGGATGTTGTCAGCCACGCCAAACTGACAACTCTTTTGCTACCTGGGATCGGGACAATCGATGACCTGAAGCATGCCTACGAAATTGGCGTGCGCTCGGTCCGCGTTGCAACCCATTGCACTGAGGCCGACGTTTCGAAACAACATATCGCGTACGCACGTCAACTGGGCATGGATGTGTCCGGCTTCCTGATGATGAGCCACATGAACACACCTGAAGGATTGGCCGAACAAGCCAAGCTGATGGAGAGCTATGGCGCACATTGTGTCTACGTGACCGATTCTGGTGGCGCGATGGTTATGGATGATGTGACCGCGCGCCTGCAGGCCTATGACCAGGTATTGCAGCCTGAAACGCAGCGCGGCATTCATGCCCACCACAATCTCAGTCTGGGTGTCGCGAATTCTGTAGCTGCGGTTCAGAATGGTGCAATTCGCGTCGACGCGTCTCTGGCAGGGATGGGTGCTGGTGCTGGCAATGCCCCGCTTGAGGTCTTTATCGCAGTCGCAGACACCTATGGTTGGAATCACGGGACAGACTTGTTCAAACTTATGGATGCGGCCGAAGATCTCGTTCGGCCACTGCAAGATCGTCCCGTGCGCGTTGATAGAGAGACGTTGAGTCTTGGCTATGCGGGTGTCTATTCCAGTTTCCTCCGTCATGCCGAAAAAGCAGCGGATGAGCACGGTCTCGATACACGGGCTATCTTAATCGAGTTGGGTAAACGGCATATGGTTGGTGGTCAGGAAGATATGATCGTCGATGTTGCGCTCGATCTAGCCAAAGCTCGAAGCCAATGCGCCTAGCAGTCTCTCTCCTCTGCATCCTTGAGTGGTGGTGCATATGTCGGATTGCCAAACCGCGAGGTGAGACCGCAGATCGTGATCGGAGAGCAAGTTGCCTGATTTAACACTCAAACTGTATTCACCTCGTGGATGTATGGCTACTGTTATAGCGTTCTATCGCGATGAACTTGGGTTCGAGTTGATTTCAGTCACTTCAGAAGAGGCCATATTTTCGGGGCCATCGCCAAACACGCCAGGCCTTCACTTGTATGCTGTTGACCATGAACTGACGCAGCAACGAACAGGATTTGAGTTCCATGTGACTAACCTTGAAGCTGCGCTAAAAGAATTAGGTGAAGCTGGCCACGTCATTCCAGATTCATGTAATTTTGAGCAAAGGACCTTTAGCATTTCAGATCCCGCTGGGAATCAAATTACCTTTCGTGAATTGACGCTGAGCTAATTTTAAAGACAGATTCAAACAGCAGTGAGAAGGCTAATCTGAGGGCGACTCAGGAAACGTCCACTCATAGTCATCTTGCGAGATGTGCTTGTCGATCAACTCGACGATAAGTTGTCTAATGACATGTTCAGCTGGCATCATGGTTTCGACGGTGCGAGTGTTAAGATTCAAAACCCTGTTGAGATCCACTTCGTCAATTTCCAGTGCTTTAAAAAGCCCTTGCGAAATCTCTTGTGCGAAAAGAGCATAAGGAACGATGGTACTGCAATTTCCTGATAGAACAATTTCTCGTCTGATGCTCATGGAGTGAATTGGTGCACGAACGTTTCGCAGCTTGACCCCTTTTCGCGCCGCCATGTCTTGAAGATAGTGAGTGCGTTCCTCATCGCGCGCGTCCATGGCCAGCGGTAGGTTCTCCAATTCACCGATGGATACTGGCGATTGTAATCCCTTGAGTGCATCGGCGGTCCCAACCACAAAAGTTTTTTGTAGGAGGAGCGGAAGGGACTCAAATTTCTCGTCGTTAATTACGCTGGTTGAAAACACCATGTCCAAACGAGATCCGAGCAACGAACGATCAAGTTCATGACTGAAAGCTTGCGTCAAGTTGACTTCGATATCTGGGTGGCGGTCCGCACAGACTTCCAATAGCTCAGGTGCGAGTACCCGACCGATGGAGGGAGTCACGCCGATTTTAACGATGCCACCGGGGGCTCCCGAAAATCGGCGGACATCTCGAATGGCCAGCTCCGTTCGTTCCAGAAGAACACGGGCATGCTCTGTAAGCAGTTTCCCAGCATTTGTAATTTCAACACCTCTGGAATGACGTGTAAAAAGAAGAACGTCTAGTTCCGCCTCCAGATTTTTCACTTGCGCGCCTAGAGCGGGTTGCGAGATGTTCAGTGCTTCCGCCGCTGCTCGAAAGTTGGAGAGCTCGGAAACTTTCAGAAAATATCTTAGCTGGCGAAGGTCCATTTTTTTACCCCTACGAGAATTGTCATACCACTGTGTTTGGGTATCACGTATTAGGCGAGACGCGATAGGATTTTCCGTAGTCTAACTGAAGTTCATTATCTTGGAATTGCAAGGCAAAAATAGGTTACTGGTTATCTGACAATGCGGCCAGACTAAGGAATGACTATGAGCAAATTTGCCAATCACTATATCGCTGGCAAGTGGATTGCCGGGGAGAATGGGGAAAGCACTGAGGTCACTGACCCGGCCACAGGCGAAGTGATAGGCGCTGCTGCGCTTGGAAGTCGGGCTATCGCCGAACAGGCAATTGGAGCCGCACGGGAAGCCTTTGAAACATCCGGCTGGAGCGAAAATCCCAGATTGCGTGCTAAAATTTTGAACGACTGGGCAGACCAGATGCAAGCCAATAGCGACGCGCTCGCGCAACTTTTAACGCTGGAGAATGGCAAGGTTTTGGCACAAGCGCAGATGGAGATTGCGTTTGGTATCGACGAGGCGCGCTATTACGCAGGCCTTGCCCGCAACATTTTCGGCAGAACAACTGAGACAGGTGCGGGCAAGATATCACTGCTGACGCAAGAGCCATCCGGCGTTGCCGCTGTGATCGTGCCGTGGAATGCCCCCGTAACTCTTCTTGTGCGTTCGGTTGCGCCGGCGCTGGCGGCGGGCTGTACCATTGTCATCAAACCGGCGCCGCAAACACCGCTGATTAATGCTGAGATCGTCGCATGCTTTGAAAGCCTCGCTGACCTGCCCGTCGGTGTGGTGAATTCTGTCAACGAAAACGGGATCGAAGTGGGGCAGGTCTTGTCGCAGCATCCTGATATTGATGTGGTGTCATTCACCGGGGCAACCAATACGGGTAAGCTGGTGATGGCCAGTGCCTCAAACACAATGAAACATCTATCGCTTGAGCTAGGCGGCAAGGCTCCGGCGATTCTTTTCGACGATGCTGATCTAGACAAGGCAATCGCTGAAATTAGCCGTTCGGCGTTGGTTCTGTCTGGGCAAATGTGCACGGCAATAAGCCGGGTGTTGGTTCATGAGGGCATCGCAAAAGTGTCTGACGTCAGCGCTTATGGGTCCATTTAGCGACATTTGATAAGAGAGTGTTCTTGGCTCATCGTAACCACTGAGGAGTGGAAGATGAGACAGACACCTGGAACACGCAAAAGTCCTGGCGAGAAGATTGTCAAAGATATCAAGCGGGCCACGCGCAAACATTATTCATCAGAAGAGAAGATCCGCATCGTCTTGGACGGTTTGCGGGGCGAAGACAGCATTGCTGAGCTTTGCCGTCGTGAAGGCATCTCCCAAGGCATTTACTACAAATGGTCGAAGGACTTCATGGAAGCTGGAAAGCAACGGCTGTCTGGCGACACAGCGCGCCAGGCGACGTCACCAGAGGTGAAGGAGCTGCGTTCAGAGTCCTTGGCTTTGAAAGAATGCGTGGCCGATCTCACCCTTGAGAACCGCCTGCTCAAAAAAAGCATGACAGGGGATGGGGGCGACCAAGAATGAGGTACCCTGCAACCGAGAAGCTTGAGATTATTCGTTTGGTCGAAGAGAGCCACCTGTCCGCCCGACAAACGCTGGCCAAGTTGGGCATTCCCCGCACAACGTTCTACCGTTGGTATGATCGTTATCTGCAGCGTGGTGAAGCAGGGCTGAAGGATCAATCCCCAAAGCCCAAGCATGTCTGGAACCGCATCCCTGACGAGGTGCGACGCAAAGTCGTCAAATTGGCCTTGAAAGAAACAGAACTGTCGCCGCGGGAACTTGCGGTGACCTTCACCGATACTAAAAAGTACTTTATTTCAGAGGCTTCAGTGTATCGTGTGCTGAAGGCGCACGACCTGGTCACCAGCCCGGCTTTCATCGTGATTAAAGCCGCCAGCGAGTTCAAGGACAAGACCACGGCCATCAATCAGCTTTGGCAGACTGATTTTACCTACCTAAAGGTTTTGGGCTGGGGTTGGTTCTATCTCAGTACAATCCTGGACGATTACAGCCGCTATATCATTGCGTGGAAACTATGCACTAACATGCGAACTGAAGATGTAACCGACACACTGGATTTGGCTCTGCAGGTGTCACGTTGCGATCAAGTTCACGTCCTTCACAAGCCGCGCTTGTTGAGCGACAACGGCTCCAGCTACGTCTCTGGGGAATTGGCCGAATGGCTGAACGACAAAGGCATGAAACACACTCGCGGTGCGCCATATCACCCGCAGACCCAAGGCAAGATCGAACGTTGGCATCAGACTCTGAAGAACCGCATTCTGTTAGAAAATTACTTCTTGCCTGGTGATCTTGAAGCGCAGATCGAAGCCTTTGTCGATTACTACAATCATCAGCGATACCACGAGAGCTTGAGCAACGTCACACCGGCCGACGCTTACTTTGGTCGCGCACAAGCCATTCTAAACAAAAGAGAAAGGATCAAACGCAAAACACTTGAAGCCCGGCGCTTGCATCACAGACAACGTGCCGCATAATGAAACCAACCAGATGAGCCAAACTCTCTCTTAGTTTAAGACGCTATTGGTACCAAAAACTCTGACGACGGACAGTTAACATAAGACGCATTATGCGTATTTTATCAAAAATATATTTAGAGTTGCAATAATATACTAACGGAGTCATGCTGCTTACACCCTATTCGATAGGATGCTTCACATGCTTCACATGCTTCGCACATTTCGAAAATACTCAATTGTCGCCGTACTTGCACTTGTTGGTTCGTCCGTGGGCCTTGCCAATCGTGTTCAGGCTCAAACGTATCAGATCGACTGCGCAATTTTACTGTGCCTCTCTGGCGGCTGGCCAGCATCAGTTCCATGTGCCCGTGCACGCGCCGAATTCATCCGCCGGATCACGCCTTGGCCCGTTGAACCGCCATTGCAGATTTGGCGGTGCCCGATGGGCGCATCCTATGATCCGGTTACCCCGTCGGATAATCGAGGTCGTTTTTACAATATTTTGTTCACTAGTCAGGATCGACCGCGACCGCTTTTGTCGCCTGCAACCGAACCTCTGTCTTCTGAAAATGCCATTTTGAATCTTGCCGGACCAAAGTCTCACCTGCTTCCGGAAGGATTTGCGCTCCAGTTGGTCCAAGACCGCGCTGACATCGACATCAGTGGGCCCGAATTCAACTTTGTACGCTCAATCCGCGTCTACGATGTCAGATACGCACGCCAAAACGAGTCTGGCCGTGACGGAGATTGCAACCGATCCGCAACCATTTACCTTGGCACCTATGGAACCCAAGGTGATTTTTCATGGGCTCGGTCTGCTCCAGCAGATCTACCCGAGGCACATATTGGCCTTGAAAGATGGGGGTACAATTGCCCGAGTATTTACCATCGATCAGTCTTCGTTGATTGGCGCGACTATGAAGGAAACTACGGCTTCGAACAGGTCAATTACTGACGGAGCGTAAGGGTTATTACTTAATCGAAACTCATCAGACGACAGCCCAGCAGTCTATCGGTAACGATAACTAGGAAGTATCATGACAGCGCAAGCTGGGCTCGAAAGACAGCTCTCATACTGCGACAGCTGGACCTTGCATCATCTACAGTCGCCCATACCGGGCAGTGTTATAGGCTTTGAGAGCGTTCCTGATCTGATTGCGCTCATGTTGCGAGGCTGCTTGAAGGATCGATTGCAGCTCTCGATCGATTACATTTTGGCTAGCGCCGCGCGCCTCCGCTTTCTCATACCAGACTGCACCCGTCCCGTAATCTCCCATTTCGATGTGGACGGCCCCAAGCAGCGTGCATGGGCGGAAATCCGTTTCTGTCAAAGCGTGGGCCTCAGTTCCAAACGCCACAGCATCTTCGCGACGCCCAATATCTCGCAGGGCACCACCCGCTGTTGTCAAAAGGGCTGATCGGGTCTTTCCGCTTGCCTCTTTGCGCTCGAGCGCTGCTTCCACGAGCATCAGGCCCTTCTGGGACAACCCGCCTTTACGCCAATGGCCGCACGCGTTGACAGCCTTCCAAGGATCACCTGTTTGGTGCCATGCCGCGCTAAGGATTGTCGCCATGTTCGCATGATGCGCGCGGCGCAACGCATCAGTCCAATAGTCCGTACCATCACCGCCAAGCCAAACAAGGTCATCTTTTTCAACGGGTCGTCCAGCGACGACAGACCGCAGGATGTGATTGATCCGCCCAAGATCTTCGCGCTCAACAAAAGGCAGATCAAAACGGTCTGGGAGCTCCCGCAGTTTGCGCCGCCTGTCCTGCTTTCGTGCCTCCTCAGCAAAGAGGATCGCGTTCTTCCGATCAGTAACCTCCGCCTGACGGGCACGTTCTATTGCATCTCTCGCTTTGGTGGAAGCAGCCGCGTCACACCGAAGCTGTCGTTCTTTTGCAGAACGCTCAACAAAGGTCGCCCAATCCAATGCGCCACACATCAATTGCGCGAGTGCGTTGTAGCCTTGCTGGCGCAGAAAGGCCTCTTGCAGCGAGGTCAGAGGTCGGTCTGCCTGCACATTTTCGAGTATACCACGCAGCCGACTGGCAGGGATGTGCGCGCCTGCGACATCATCAAGGAAATAGGTGGTAGCAATGTTGGATTTGGATGGGGGCAAATTGCTTTAGACTCCGAAAATAACTCTGTTAGGCGGCCCAAGAGACCGTCAATTCGCTCATCAGTTACTTCACAACATCCCTTACAAAGTTGGCACAAGTTTGGCATCAGGAAACTATGGATTACAGCACCCAGCTTAGGCAAATTGAGACATCCCTCCTCGGTATTATGTCCGCCATCACGCAAACCCCGAGTAAGAACGTGCAGCGTGCGCGTTTGGCGTCGTCCATTGCGACAGCCAAGGTGACGGGTGTCGCGACCACCGCAGGCCTCTTTGGATTGGTATCGACGTTGGGCACGGCCGGCACCGGCACGGCAATCGGCACACTGAGTGGTGCGGCATCAACAAGTGCAACACTTGCTTGGATTGGCGGCCTTGTCGGTGGCGGCATGGCCGCGGGTGCCATTGTGCTGCCCCTGACCGGGATCGCAGCCGGTGCAACAGCAACGATGTACCTGCGCCGAAAGCTGCATGGGCGACCGCGAAAACTGGAAGAACTGCACCCTTTTGAAGACAAGGTTCTGTTCAGTGCGGACACGCTGATCCGACCCTTGGATTCAATTTTAAAGGAAGATCAGCCGGATCTCACAGCGGATGAGCTTCGCATCTACGCACATGACGGCCTCAAAACATTCCTTGCCGAAATCGACCAATATCTGATTCAACAAGATGCGCCTACTGAGGCATCAGATGGACCTGTCCATTTTGGCAACACACTGAAGCCAAAGTACCAAAAGCAGCTTCAACAGCACTGCCGTGCCCTTCGAAAACATGCCAATGTCCTGTCTCGACCAAGACGAAAATCACGTTCAGAGCGGTTTGGTCTTTGGTTGGCACGCCTGACACGCCCCCTCCGACGCAAACCTACCCCACGGCGTCAAATCTCGCATCTGGCCTCGGTTTTGCTCGCCGTCACATTCCAACGCCTGCTGGAAGACAAGCTGTCAGCGCTGAGTCTCGAGAGCGATCTTGTCTTGGACGCGTTGCGGCGATCAACCAACAACCTTGAAGATGCGTCCGTCCAAGAGCTGTCAGACTACGTTCAAAGCCTGTCGCCTGCGCAATTGAACGGTGTGGTTTCAAACACCAAAGGCATCTATCACGAAATGCTATTCGTGGAGATGCACAAAGCCAGTGGCGACGCTGAATCCGCTGAAATCATGAAGGCTACCAACTTCCCCGGCGCGGACGTGCAGTTCTTTTTGGATGGTGAGGTCGTGCGGGAAGTACAGCTTAAAGCGGTGAGCGCGCCAACGTTGGTTTACGAACATCTGCAGCGCTACCCTGACATTGAGATATTGGTCACGGAAGAAACCGCCTCAATTCTGGATGGTATTGGGAGTTCCGGTCTGAGTAATGCCGTTTTGGCCCGCGATGTCTCGGAGCGCATGCAGGAGCTTCAAGGAGATGACTTGCTCGAAGATGTTAACGACGGGATCCTGACATCAGCGTTTGTGACATCCGGGTTTGTCGTATGGAGCGTGCTGACAAAGCGTGATGCTCATCCGATTCATTTCAAGCAATACTTGGCGAACGCTGGTATTGCCGTGGGAACGGCATCAGCAATTGAAAGCGCAAGCGTCCTGTCCGGCAACTGACGGCGCAGGGGTTGGAAAGAATTCAATGGTCAACGCGATGTCTGGTGAACAAGAAACCCTTTGCATTGTTGATGTCGCAGTTCCTAAATGCGCGATGCGGTGTCGTTTGAAAATGCATTTTCAGCTTGAAGTTGTGGCGGCCATTACCCACAAATGAAACTGTATAACTTTGTATTAAATTTGGGTATTTAGGCGATACTGCAGGATCAAAATGCAGTGCAGAAGAATTCTCCAGCTCACTTGAAAGCGACCGATCCGCATGAAGGCCTTTGATTTTGATCATTACCTAATTGATGCTTACGAGCGTTTTTCTCGATCGTTTAGTGCAATTCGCGCGCCAGATCTTAAGGCGGAGATTGACGCTCAGTACGATGCTGGAAAGTTTTGGCCGGACGCACTTCTGTCGCTCAACCCGCGTTTTTTGGCAGGGCCAAGTGTCGACGAACTGGTTACGTCTGGGGACCTTGATAGCGGTACGGGGCAAGTGTTTCGTTTTGGGCCGACAGGGCTTCGCTTCCACCGCCATCAAGCCGAAGCCATTGCGAAGGCAAAGTCGGGCAAAAGCTACGTGGTGACGACTGGTACGGGTTCAGGTAAGTCCCTTTGCTTTTTTGTTCCGGTTGTCGATGCAATCATCAAAGCGCGCCGTGCCGGAAAACCGCGTCGCACCATGGCAATTATCGTTTATCCGATGAACGCTCTCGCAAATAGCCAGATGAAAGAGATCGACAAATTTGTGAGCCAGTCAGGGTTGCCGAATGACCTGAAGCCAGTCGTGCGGCGGTACACAGGTCAAGAAAGTCAGGAAGAGCGCCAACAGATCGCCGCCAATCCGCCAGATATCTTGCTAACTAACTATATGATGGCCGAACTTTTACTGACTCGCCAGGATGACCTTGACACCAAGGTCATCGAGAATGCATCGGGCTTAGAGTTCATAATTTTGGACGAACTCCATACCTACCGAGGACGCCAAGGTGCTGACGTTGCTGTTCTGGTGCGTCGATTACGCGATCGATGTTCGCCAGGCAAAGCTCCTATTTGTATCGGCACATCCGCGACCATGGCATCTGAAGGAACAGATGAAGGGCGAGCACTCGCTGTATCCAAGGTTGCTTCGCGCCTTTTCGGCACAGACATTGGTCCAGACGCTGTCATTGATGAATCCCCACAGCGCGCAACCGATGACAGTGTTCGTCTTGAGGATATTCTACCAAAATTAGCGATGTGCGTTTCAAACCCGCTCCCAGAGATTCTTGATGATGACGCTCTGCAACAGTACCCACTCTCTATTTGGGCGGAATTGGAACTAGGCCTCGATGATGGTTTGGAGCTTCGTCGCAAGAAGCCAATGCCTTTTGAAGAGGCGGTTGGCAAATTGGCGGAAGCTAGCGGTGTGGCAACTGAAGTTTGCAAGGCAGCTCTCGAAGCATTTCTTACGCGTGTGAGCTTACCCGAGCATGAACGCGGTGGGGAAGGAGATGGAGCATTTTTGGCCTTCAAACTGCACCGATTTATCTCAGGCGCAGGAGATGTCTTCACAACATTGACGAACAAACCTCGTCGCGTGCTTCTCGAAGGCCAGCTTGAAGATCCAGACGCACCTGGAAACAGGTTGTACCCGACACGATTTTGCAGAAATTGTGGGCAAGAATTCCATGTCGCAACCAAAATTGACTATGACGGCGACATCCGGTTCATACCCAGAAACATTGACGATACGCCACTTGAAACGGAGGATGAAGACAACGTCGCCGGCTACCTTTGTCCCGATGACAGTGAGCTCCAGTTCAATGGAGAGCTTGAAGGTTATCCGGAAAGCTGGCGCGAAGAAAGAAATGGTGTCGAAAGACTCAGATCTTACTGTCACTGTACCCTAATTAATCAGATTCTGCGGTTTCAGGGCATTTTGGAGCAATTCTGTACCCTTAATTGCAATATATCCACAGGCTGCTCGCTTCAGGATTTGACCCCTTTTGAGCGTTTCCAGATTTCATCGGCGCGCATCAGAAGCGCTTGACGATTTGCGTCGTGTCCGAGCTCGGAGATGGCCTTACGAGCTGCCTGCAAAGCGCTCTCCGATGCATTTGGGCGACACGATCCATGCGTTTCCTGCCTGGTCGGATGCCCTGTTTCACTCAGTCTAGGAAGCCGTCGATCGAGGTCCTGCGACAATCCACGGATCCTCTCGATCACCCGACGATGCTGAGGAAAGACGCGGCGCAACTCCCGAGCCGCCCGGTCGTTTCCTCGCAGGACGACGGCGGCACCTAACAAGGGACGGGTCGTGCCGACATTGACTGCGGCAAGAGCAAGTAGCCTTTCGTGCCCGTTCCTGGAGGTGAGTGAACCCAAATGCCCGGTCCCCAGCACTGTCATGAGATGCAGGGTCAAATCTATCCGACGCAATCGTCTGTAATCGTTGCTCGCCACAGCTGCTTTTAGAGTTGCCGAGCCGCGTACAGCTTGAGCACGAAGTCTGCCTGATACGTATTTGGTTGGTTTTTTGGCTGCGAGGGTCCGACCGCAGGCTTCGCATGTCAGCGACCAGACAAAGCGCCAATGGCGAAGAACCAGATTTGGCGTTTTCTCAACACACCCCAAGCAATACTGGAAGTCATGCAGCGACATGTATCGCGCGGAATGATACATCGTACTAGGAAAAGTCATGGCAGCGATCTCAATCTGGGGTCGCTGAAGTGCCGCACAAGTCCGCGACCAGTTCACGGCCCCTAGGTCGCTCGTACATTCCGGCACCCTGCCCTGCCCCAAACCCAGATAGCCACAAAACTCTTCAACTGAACAATGGTTGGCGTTCGCCAATCGACTGATCCAGCTAGACAAAAGCTCATCATGAATGGGTGGAGGTCGAAACGGTAGTGGTCTGACCGTCATCCGAATGCAGCGGCGGGCTGGCGAGGAATGTTCCAGGCGTGCTTCGTCCAAACCGGTTGCCAGGCCTGAACTGCTTCGTCCGTGACCCGCTCTTCTCCGGTTTCGATCGCATCGATAGCCAGAGACTTGATCATGATGAACACACGCGAAGTCACTCCCCCGGTAACCTTCAGGATCGTCCGAAGCGACGCGACCGTCAGGCCTGAACGCTGTTCGAGCGCCATCGCGGCGATTAACGTTTGGATTAGCCGGGAGAACTCTACGTCATCTTCCCAAAGCGGCAGGTAGTGTTCGTCCAGACGTCGGGCCAGTTGGTCGTCTCCACGAACGGCCTCCAGAGCTTCGTTCACTCCGAAGACGACGAGCGAGGCACGGAGATCGTTGGCAAGGAACCGGAGCATGTTCAGGAACCGGCGTTGCTCCCGATAGCTGCCAGCAAGCAGATTGTGCACCTCGTCGATCATCAACATCCTAAGGTCCATGTCCCGAAGATGACTAAGCGCGCGGACCTCGAGCTCGGACACGGTATGCCGGCCCCACATCGGCGCCCCGATCGTCGCCAGGATGTGCTGATAGAACCGTCTTTCGTCCGGCGCGGGCGGAGCCTGAACCAGTAGTATGGGTGTCTTCGTGGCACCCAGCTGGGCGTTGTACTGCGTTGGATATTTGCTCGCCATGCGCTTGGCGATCATCGTCTTTCCGATGCCAGAGCTGCCATAGACCATCAGCCCTGGCATCCGGCTTTGCTGTGGCATTTCCATCAGGGATGTCAATCGGTTGAGTACGATGGTGGCACGGTCAAACGCGATCCAATGGTCGCCACGGATACGGTCAATTCTTTCGTCTGGGGTCATTAAACTCATCAATCTCATAGGTTGGCAGATCAGGATTCCCCGTGTCGATCGCGAACATCTCGCGCGACGGATCGCGGCGCGCTTTTTGGCGGGGAAGTCGCGCGTCTCTTTCGTTTTCCAACCGGGCAGTCTTTGTCTTTTGACGCGCCGCTTCGGCTAGCCGCCGTTGCGCGTCAATCAATTGGAATAGGACCCGCTCGTTGATCCGGCCACCATGTTTATCCTGCCATTCTTTCCTGGCCCGCCGACTTTCCCAAAGCGATATCCGCGGGTGGCTGAGATCCCGGTAGCGTGCCGGGATCACGCGGCCATCACCGGTGATGACCCAGACCTGCGACAAGTCTCGCGGATCGTATTTCACCTGTACCTTGCCATGCCTGCGCCCGACCAACGACGCAAAGACATCACTCCAGTAATGGACCCCGAAGAGCGTGATCCCGGTGCGCCCGAGCTGACGCCACTCAAATGGCAGGAAGCTTGTCCGAAAGGCATCGACATCGACAACCTGCCGTCCCGCAGTATCGCCGCCCATGTCCGCCCATGCTGCAAGCGGCGTTCGCCCGAGGGCTTCGTGAACTGTGTTGTGGTAGCGGCATATTTCCAGGTGAAGCCAGTCCTCAAACTCGACCAGGGTCAAGGCTGCATGCTTCTCACTGTCATAGTCGCCCTTCTCGACGATTGAAGACTGCGTAGTCCCCGGCAGCACATGAACGGCCCCCATGGTCGTTCCGATCAGCCGTTCGACATGGCCGCCATAGTGTTTGCCGCCAAGCGGACGATACTCGACAGCAATGCCCCAATCTTCGCAGGCCATGCTGAAGGCATCGCTGTGGAACTCCTGCGCATTGTCGACGTGGATCGCCTTCGGGATGCCGGCCGTTGGCCAAACCACCTCTTCTAGTGTTTCTGGGAGGTGCACCGATTTCCGGCGCACGCAGTGATCAAGACATAGGGCGATCGACAAGACAGATGGCTCGTCGAAAGTGACATAGGCCCCGAGAACGATCCGGGTCGCGACATCAATGGCAACCGTCAGATAGGGGCGCGCAAGCGGCCGTCTATTGACGTGGTCGACCAACGTGATGTCCGAAGTTGTATGATCGATCTGAACGACTTCCAGCGGGACTGAAACTTCAAGGCGGCCAGGACGCGCAGCAAAGACCTTGTCAGCCTCCTCTGCCCCACGCCGTTTCCGGAAGACCTCTCGCTGATCCATAGCGTCTAGACGGGCTTTCACCGTTCTCCGGGTCGGCCGCTGAAACCCCTTCGCCTCGCACTCGGCACGGATCTCACGCCAGATGCGAAGAAAGCTCGAACGCTCGCGGACCAGATAGTATTTTCGCAGACTCTCATCGATGATGATTTCGACGTCTTGGGCAATCCGTTTCGAACCACGTTTCGGCCCGCGACGGTCCAACTCCAACGCCGTGGCGCGTGCATCGTTCTCTCTCAGACGCCGGTAGAGCGACCATGTGTGGCTTTTCGCCAAGCCCAGTTCCCAAGCTGCATCTCCGATAGCAGTGCTGATCGGCTCACCTCTCTTCTCAAGCTCCAAGATCGGCCGAAGAACCGCTGCTCGGTGTTTCGCAAGACGCTCGTTTACCACACACTCCCCCGCCCAATAGTCCGACATTTATCCACAGCTCCGACCGTACTGCAATTAAGGGTACAGTATGGTAATTAACGGTACAATATGAAAATTAAGGGTACATGCGGCCATTGATAATACGGGATAATTTCAGACCCAATTCTGATTAATTAGGGTACAGTGACACAAGGTCGCTCGAGCGGTCGGGCACCCTGCCCCTTTGCAAGCCAAGATAGCCGCACAGTTCTTCGGTTGAACAGTGATTGGCTTGTGCCAGCCGGGTAAGCCAGCTCGAAAGCAGTTCATCGCATAGGGGTGGTGGTCGGCGGGGCAGAAGCTTGATGGTCACTCGGCCTCAACGGCCGTCTCAAGCGGAACCGTCCACGCATGTTTGTTCCAGGTCGGCCGCCATGTCGCGACAGCCTCATCCGTAATCCTCTCTTCCCCAGAATGAATCGCATCGATGGCCAGAGACTTAATCATGATAAAGACGCGGGACGTGACCCCGCCGGTCACCTTCAGGATGGTTCGGAGCGAAGCAACGGTCAGGCCCGAAGGTTTTTCCAGCGCCATGGCCGCGATCAGTGTTTGGATCAGACGTGAGAACTCTACATCGTCTTCCCAAAGCGGCAAAAAATGTTCATCCAACCGGCGCGCAAGCTGGTCATCGCCACGGACGGCATCAAGCGCTTCGTTAACGCCAAAGACCACGAGCGATACGCTAAGCTCATTTGCGAGGAACCGTAGCATGTTGAGGAACCGACGTTGCTCCCTGTAACTGCCGGCAAGCAGATTGTGCACCTCGTCAATCATGAGCATTTTCAGGTCCATGTCTCTGAGATGGTTCAGCGCCCGAACCTCCAGTTCCGAGACTGTGCGACGCCCCCACATGGGCGCGCCAATCGTAGATAGTAAGTGTTGGTAGAACCTTCTCTCATCCGGCGCGGGTGGTGCCTGAAGCAGCAATACAGGTGTCTTGGTGATCCCGAGATCACTCTTGTATTGAGTGGGATACTTGCTCGCCATACGTTTGGCGATCATCGTCTTCCCGATGCCAGAGCTCCCATAGACCATCAAACCTGGCATGCGACTTTGTCGCGGTGTTTCCATCAATGATGTCAATCGATTGAGGACAATCGTTGCACGATCAAAAGCGATCCAATGGTCGCTGCGAATGCGGTCAATTCTTTCGTTTTGGGTCATGAAATTCATCTATGGGATAGGTTGGAAGATCAGGGTTGCCGGTATCAATCGCGAACATTTCACGAGAAGGGTCGCGCTGCTTTGGGGCCTTTGACAGGCGCGCATCCCGCTCTTTACCCAGCCTGGCTGCCTTGGTTTTCTGGCGCGCTGCCTCGGCCAGACGCCTTTGCGCGTCTACCATATCAAACAGCGCCTTTTCGTGGATCCGCCCACCGTGCTTTTCTTTCCATTCTTTGCGGGCGCGGCGACTTTCCCAAAGAGAGATTTCGGGATGACTGAGATTTCGGTAGCGCGCTTCGATCATGCGACCATCGTCTACCTGCACCCAAATCTTCGATAGGTTCCGCGGATCAAATCTGACTTGCGCCTTCTCTTTGCCCCGCCCGATCAAGGACGCAAACGCATCATTCCAGTAGCGCACTTCAAAAAGCGTGATCCCTGTGCGGCCAAGCTTGCGCCATTCAAAAGGCATGAAGCTCGATCGAAACGCGTCCACATCGACAACTTGCCGCCCTGCTGTATCGCCACCCAAATCGCTCCAGGCAGCAAGAGGTGTCCGGCCAAGAGCCCGATGCGGGGTGTTGTGATACCGACAGATTTCAAGATGAAGCCAGTCTTCAAACTCAGCAAGCGTCAAAGTCGCGTTTTGTTCGCTGTTATAGTCACCCTTGTCTTTGGGTGACGAGTGCGTGGTTCCAGGCAATACGTGAACCGAACCCATAGTTGTACCGATCAAGCGCTCAATGTGACCTCCGTAATGCTTGCCGCCCTTGGGACGATAGGAAACATCAATGCCCCAATCCTCGCACGCGGACTTGAACGCTCTGCTGCGGAACTCCTGGGCATTGTCCACATGAACAGCCTTCGGAATACCAGCCGTAGGCCAGGTAAGCTCTTCAAGGGTGCCGGGCACATGCACTGTCTTTCGGCGCACGCAATGGTCGAGACAAAGCGCAACCGACAGAACGGACGGTGCATCGAAACTCACGTATACGCCCAACACCACACGCGTGGTGACATCGATCGCCATCGTCAGGTTCGGCCGCGCAAGAGGCTGTCGATCGATGTGATCGACCAAAAATACATCGGCCTTGGTATGATCGATTTGCACGACGTCGAGTGGGTCGGGAACGTCGAGTTTGCCAGGACGCGCTGCGAACAATTGTCCAGCTACGTCCGCGCCATGTCGCTTTGAGATGACCTTACGCTGGTCCATCGCATCTAGCCGCCGCTTAACTGTTCGACGGGTCGGAGGCTGGAAGCCCTTTGCATCACACTCTGAGCGTATCTCACGCCAAATGCGCAAAAAACTTGAACTGGACCTGTCACGCTTTTGTGCCGCTCCTAGTGCTCGTTTAAGCCACCTTTCGTTCGAAGGCGACAGGGCTTTTCCAGCCCAGTGCTGAGTGGCGTCGTCGTGGATTATAGAACCCGTTTATGTATTCGAAGATCGCCATCTCAGCTTGCCGTCGTGTGTCCCATGAATGCCGCCAGATCAGCTCGGCCTTGATCGTCTTGAAGAACGTCTCGACGGCGGCATTGTCATAACAATTGCCCTTGCCGCTCATAGATACCTTGAAGCCGTGCTGGCGCAGAATCTTCTGGTAATCGTGAGAACAATATTGGCTGCCGCGGTCTGTGTGGTGGATGCAACCTTTCGGCGATGACCGGAACGCAATCGCCATCTTCAGTGCCCGGATCGCCAGGTCACGCTTCATCCGATTGCTGACCGCCCAGCCAATGACGCGCCTTGAATGCAGGTCCAGGATCACAGCCAGATACAACCAGCCCTCACGGGTCCAGACGTAGCTGATGTCGCCTGCCCATTTCTGGTTTGGTTGATCCGCTGCGAAGTCACGATCCAGCAGGTTCGGCGCAATGTTGAACTTGTGGTCGCTATCGGTCGTGACCTTGTGTTTGCGGGTTCTCACCACTGATATGCCGTTCTGGCGCATCAATCTGCCAACACGGCGATGACCAATATCCAGGCCAATCTCTTTCAGCTCTTCCGTCATCCGTGGTCGACCATAGCTGCCCAAACTGAGACGCGATTGTTCTTTGATATGCGCCAGAGTGACCAAGTCAGACCGCTGTCGGCGGCTGGCTGGACGGGTGCGCCACGCCCGCAAACCGCGCGTGCTGACACCGACAACATGGCACAGGCGATTGGTCGGGAAGTTATCTCGATGTTCTTCGATGAACCTAAACCTCATTGCTTTAGGCCCGCGAAGAACTGGGTGGCTTTTTTTAGGATGTCCCGCTCCTCCTTGAGAATGCGGTTCTCGCGCCGAAGTCGGTCATTCTCCTGGGCGAGGCTTAGATCCTCTTTCGACACAACATCAGTATCTCGATGCGCCGTGATCCACTTGTTCAGCGTCGACAGCCCAACACCCAGATCATCAGCAACCTGTTTCCGCGTCAGCCCGCTGGTGAGCGCAATCCGCACCGCATCTTGCCGGAATTCATCCGTTCGTTTCGTTCCCATAGTTCATCTCCTTTGTTGCAATAAATGCTATCAAAGGAGCGGCATCAAACCGTGACAGGTCCAAACGTTCTCGAACCAGATAGTAGCGGCTAAGGGTGGTGCTGATGATGCGCTCCACATCCGGAGCAAGACGCCCTTTTCCAGGTTTAGGCCCGCGCCGACCCGGTTGCAGCGCAACGGATCGAGCATCGTTCTCTTTGAGACGACGGTAAAGCTTCCAAGTATAGCTTTTGGAAAGACCCAACTCCCATGCCGCGTCGCCAATGGCACGACCAATTGGGTCGCCCTTTTTTTCAAGCTCAAGAAGCGGCCGCAGAATAGCAGCACGATGTTTCGCAACGGCTTCAGATTTCACAGCGCGTCTTCATCACAAATCGCCGAAAGTTATCCACAGATAATCTTGTATCCTAAATTAGGGTACAGTATCCTAATTAAAGGTACAATGCCACAAATAGAGGTACAAGCAGCCATTGAAAAGTCAGGGAAAAATTAGCCTCTATTCTCTTTAATTAGGGCACAACGACA
>NZ_BSNL01000002.1 GCF_030159975.1 Sulfitobacter pacificus | reverse complement strand
AACATCTGGGGTTATCCACAGACTTACCAACAAGACACATCAAGACTCACACCATTCCCCCACACAATCTCAAACAGATTCACACGATTCAAAAGCTAAATGCCCCGATTCATCTGACCTCGATCAGCGATTCACTCAGATCGGGGCAAATCCTCTTTGCGAAATGCCAAATGACACATGCGATTCATCACATTTCGCAAGGCTGGCACGACAGACCCCTGCGATTCCCGACCACTTTCACTGTACGGGGGGCAACAATGCGGCAGACCACCTGCGATTCCCCGCCCAAAACCCCGGCTTCAGGAGCGTGATTTTTTACTTGTATATATATAGTGCGCAAACCGCCGGTAACGCCGCGCCAGACAGCCCCCTCTGGCATGGTGTGATCCATCGATCCCTATCTTCTATCAAGAAGCCTCAACACAGGTTCGGAAAACGCTGATGGATCTCTGCAACCTGTTCCTCTGTTAAAGGACGGGTGCGCATTCCCTGAAGGGCAAGGTACAGGCGCGCGGTTTCTTCCAGTTCCTCAACCGCATAGACCGCATCCTCAAGCGAAGCACCGGCAACAACCGGTCCATGATTGGCAAGCAGCACCGCGTGATGATCACTGGCCATCTCGCCAACCGCCTTGGCCAGATTAATGTCACCCGGTGGAAAATAGGGCACAAGCGGCAGAACACCGATCTTCATCACATAATAGGCGGTCAGCGGCGGCAGCACATTTTTGGGGTCCACATCATGCATGCAGGAAACCGCAACGGCATGGCCGGAATGCAAATGCACGATGGCGCCGGCGTTCGGACGCTTGGCATACATGGCGGTATGCAGAAAACTCTCTTTGGTGGGTTTGTCACCGCTGAGCAAAGCACCATTCAGGTCCAGCTTTGAAATGCGGGCCGGGTCGATATTGCCCATGCTTGTTCCGGTGGGCGTCATCAGCCAACCATCTTCAAGCCTCACCGAGATATTGCCGCTGGCACCGGGGGTCAGCCCGCGATCAAACAATGATCTGGCAAGCCGTGCGATTTCGTCGCGATGCTGGGTTTCCCTCATGTCAGCATTCCAAAAGCATCATCAAAGAAAGTCTCGGCACCGAAGTTGCCGGATTTCAAGGCAAGCGCCACCGGGTGCGGCGACAGGGTTTCTGTCCAAGGCACACCGGGGGCGATCTCCGGCCCGATCCGCAACCCCTGAACCCCAAGCGCCGACACAACTGCACCCGAGGTTTCACCACCGGCAACGATAAGCCTGTCAAATCCCGCAGCGGTCAGGTGGATCGCAAGCTGGCCCAGCGTTTGCTCCAACACCTCCCCTGCCCTCTGCACACCGTATTTCTGCTGGGTTGCCTTAACCTCTTGTGGATCCGCAGAGGCATAGATCATCACCGGCATTCCATCGGGTTGCGCGATGGCCCAGTCGGTCAACGCGGCCACCACATCCTTGCCCGCGACGATATCATCAATGTTGATCTTGCGATTGGCGTACTGGTCGCGCACATGCGCGATCTGGCCACGGGTGGCGGCAGAACAGCTTCCGGCCAGAACCAACCGCCTGCCCGTTGCCCGGGGCAATTCGGGGTTTCTGAACTCCCCAAGCTGGCCCGACTGACGCAGGTTTTCCGGCAGGCCAAGGGCGATGCCCGAACCGCCACCAACAAGCGTATGATCCGCGAGCGCCGCCCCGAGGATCCGAAGATCCGCACGGGTGATGGAATCGGCAATGACGTAGCGCACGCCCTGTGCCGCAAGATCATCAATTGCCCCCCGGATCGCATCCGGCCCTTGCTGAACAATTTGCAAGGGCACCACGCCGCCACGCCCTTTGCTTTGCGCCTCCATCAGGCGGACAATGCTGGCATCCCGCATCGGCGTCAGTGGGTGATCTTTCATAGAGCTGTCAGACAACAGATCCGGCCCGACAAACAAATGCCCCTGATATATCGTGCGGCCGTTTTCAGGAAAGGCAGGGCAGAGGACGATCACGTCCCGTTGCGCACGTTCCATCAGCGCATCGGTGATCGCGCCAATATTGCCCTCTGGGGTGGAATCGAAAGTAGAACAGAATTTTTCCACTACCACCGCCGCGCCTCTGGCAACCAGCCAGTCATATGCGGCAAGCGATTGTAAGACCGCTTCCTGCACCGGTGCGGTGCGCGTCTTTAACGCAATCACCATCGCATCGGCATCTCCAAAATCCGTCGTTTCATCAGGAACGCCAATGATCTGCACCGCACGCATCCCTTCATTCACCAGCGTATTGCACAGATCCGTCGCCCCGGTGAAATCATCCGCGATCGCGCCCAGTAAAAGCGTCATAGAAGGTCTCCTTTTACTCTGTCACCGTCAGGTGAAAGCAAAGCTTATGTTGTCCGACATCATGAACCCCAAAGGGAGCATCGCCCCGACATCTGTGCCGTTGAAATCCACAGACACCTGATCAGCTTTCCTGTGCTCGTTCGTTTTCCAGCACCGCTTTTGCAACCTGCCATCCGCGCTGGTGATGTGACTTCAGCAATTCCCGCAACAGACCCGCCTCGCGTCGGCGCAGAACCGACAGGATCAATGCATGTTCTTCAACCGCATCCGCCCAACGTGTGGGAACCTCGTTCCCGGCAAAGCGAAATCTGCGCACCCGGGCAGATTCAGTCTGATAGATCCGCGTCAGGGCCGGATTACCGGCACATTCGACGATCTTCAGATGAATACTTTGGTTCAAAGCAAAGTAACCCATCAAATCACCACCCTGATAGGCCATCACCATATCCGCGTGTTGACTGTCGAGCTCTGCCAAATCCGTCTCGGTCGCATTCTTGCAGGCATCCTCAATCGCCAACCCCTCAAGTGCGGTAAGGACCTTGATGATGTCAGCGACATCCTGAACCGAAAGGCTGACCACCCATGCCCCGCGGTTCGGACGAATTTCAACCAATCCCTCAACCTGCAAGATCTTGAAAGCCTCGCGCAGTGGTGTGCGTGACACTTGCAGGTTTTCCGTCATCGCCAGCTCGTCGATTCGCGCACCAGCTTTCAAATCACCCAGGACAATCATGTCTCTTAGATAATCCGCAACATGTGCAGAGGACCGCCCCCGGGGGCTATGGGCATGCTCATAAGAGCGCGGTTTTGATGGGGGGGAAATTTCGGTCATGAGAAATTGATACTGATCTGACAAAGGCTTGGCAATAACCATCCGGATATTAGGTATTTGGTATATTGCATTCGATCAAATCCTAAAACACCGGATATTTGAAGAATATCAAGCCATAATCTTCACTATTGCATGCAAAAAGATTCACTGCTAGGCATTGCTGCGAAGACTTGGAGGCACCATTGAACTATCATCATCGGTATTCAGACCCCGAAATCGTAGAGACCTGTCTTGTCGGAACGGGTGGCTTTGGGCAGAGCTTTGCCTCGCAGAGCAGGTTCATGCCGCTTATCAACGTGAGGGTTCTGGTCGATCGTGACTGTGACAAGACGATCGCCCTGCTCGGTCATCTCAATGTGCCCTGTCGGGACATCGCAATCTGCACCTCGGCCAAGGAAGCATGGACCGCCTGGCTTGCGGGCCAATATGTGGTGTCCGACGATGTCGCCCATGTTGTCGACCTGCCCTTTTCAGTTTTGATCGAGGCAACTGGCCACCCGGAGGCCGGTGCCCGCCACGCGCGTCTGGCCGTCGAGGCTGGGCATCATGTGGCGCTGGTCTCCAAAGAAGTGGACAGTGTGGTCGGTGCAGGGCTGGCCCACGAGGCCAATGCGCGCGGTGTAGTGGTAACACCAGTGGATGGGGATCAGCCCAGCCTGCTGATCGGGTTGATTACTTGGGCGCAGATTCTGGGGCTCGACATTATTTCCGCCGGTAAATCCAGCGAATATGATTTTGTCTTTGATGCCGCGACCAATATCCTGTCCTGCAATGGCATTGGCCATCACTGCCCCGACATGGCCAAGCTGATGGATGCGGAGGACAGGCCAATGGCGGATCTTGCCGCTGCGCGCAGTGCCGCCGCATCAGCCTTCCGACAACGCGCTGTGCCGGACCTGTGCGAAATGGGACTTGTGGCCAATGCAACGGGGTTCGGATTTGACCGACCCGACCTGCATGCCCCAATCGCACGCATTCCCGAAGTTCCGGCAATGTTTGAAACTGTCGACAATGGCGGGTTGTTCAGCACCGGCAAAGTGCTGGATGTGTTTCATTGCCTGCGCCGCCCCGATGAGGTCAGCCTTGCGGGAGGCGTCTTTGTGATCGTGCGGTGCCATGATGCCGAAGTATGGGACATGTTGGCCGAAAAAGGCCACATCGTAAATGCCCAGGGCTCCGCCGCGATGCTTAGCATCCCGCGCCACCTGCTTGGGCTGGAAGCGGCAACAACAATTCTGGACGCCGCCCTGCTGAAAGAAAGCAGCGGTGCATCAATACCGATGCAAAGCGTTGAACTGGTCGCCAGAGCAACCGCAGAGCTTCCCGCCGGTCATGTTCTTGAAATGGGTGGACATCATCACACGATAGAAAATGTTGAGGCTGATCTGCTGGATGCGGAACCGCTCAGCGGCTCGTCACCGGCCCCCTTCTATCTGGCCGCAAACAAACGCCTGTGCCGCACAGTTGCTGCTGGCGCACATATCCTGATGGATGATCTTGAAACAGATGAAAATTCCGAACTTTGCAGCCTTCGGCGCAAACACGATCAAACCGTAATCAAACGCGCCGAACAACAAGAAGAGCGCGCAATGAAAAGTCGGGGCCCGGCAGAGACTGGTCACATCCCGGCGCAACCTATGGTCAGACAGACAGTTGCTGAGCTGGCATATCCTGGAGGAAAGAAAGATGAAGAAGTTTGTAGCGATACTGGCGGCAACCTTGAGCGTGTCACCTGCCATGGCCGAAGATTATCCGGCCAGAACCATTGAAGTCGTGACCCATGCCGGCGCAGGCGGGGGCACCGATGTAACCTCTCGCATGATGATGCTGCGCAGCCGCCGTGTTCTGAAGGCCGATATGGTTGTTGTGAACAAAAAAGGTGGCGCAGGTGTTGTTGCCATGAATCACTTCAAACAGAACCTTGATGACGACCACATGATCATGACCTTCACCAGCGGTCATGCCATTCAGATGGCAGCTGGCAAAACGGATCTGACACTCGAAGACATGCGCCCGATTGCACGGGGTACGGATGATCCGCAGATCTTTATGGTGAACTGCGAAAAAAGCGCCTACAGCACTCCGCAGGAACTGCTGGATGGTATGAAGACCACGCAGATCAAATTCGGCACGGCAAACCTTGGCGATATTGATCAGATTTCCACCTATGTCTTCGCCAAAAAGGGCGGGCTGGTACAGCCCAGCATCATTCCCTTCTCTGGCGGTGGCGAAGTCGCGACACAGCTTGTCGCCGGTTCGGTCGACGTTGGTGTCTTGAACCTGTCTGAAGCCTCTGCACAGATTGATGCCGGACAGATCTGCCCCATGATCATCCTCAGCAACAACCGCATGCCGGTTATTCCTGATGCGCGTACATCTGTTGAACTGGGTGTAGACGCCGTGTTCTCGACCATTCGTGGCTTTGTCGTGCCTGCCTCTGTCAGCGACGAGAAAGCGGCCATTCTGGAAAACGGTCTTGTCGAGGCGATGAACCACACCGTTTATCAGGCCTATCTGGAATCCGTCGGTCTCGACAGCACGTCAGTTGTCGGTGCCGAGGAATGGGGCGCACAGATCACCTCGATGGTCAGTGAAATGGGCCCCGCTCTTGAAGAGTTGGGCATCAAGTAAATTCCAGAACCAAAGGTATCCTTGCCAATGTCAAATGCCGGACCTGATAAAAACGCTGTCGACCCTTCCGGGGGTCGGCAAAACGTGACGCCGCAAACAACCCGTCCCAATCTTTCGGACATCATATTGCCCGGCCTCATATATGCGTTTTGCATTGTCATTTCCCTATTGGCGATGACCTTTGAAAAAGCCCCTGACATCTTTGTCGGGAAAGGGATGCAACCGCGCTCTTTCCCACTTTTCCTGATGGTCCTGGTTGCCATCCTGAACACCATCCTTCTGCGTCAGACCTTTCGGAACCCGCCCGGAAAACGGAACGCTGTGCCCTATCAGACCTGGCTCACCATGGCCCTGATGGTGCTGTTCTTTCTGATCACGACCTATGCGGATATGATTTTGGCGCTCATGGTCATTATCTTTTCCATGGCCCTACTTTGGGGTGAACGCCGCATCTGGCTGGCCCTGCTTTTGGCCGTTGTGACCCCGACCACCATTCTCCTGTTCTTCGATCTTGTGCTTGAAGTGCGCTTTCCGCGCGGCTGGATCACCAATCTCTACTATAAGTGAGGCATGACCAAATGACCGAAGCACTGGCAGCAATGGGGTCTGTCTTTCTGGACCCCTATCTCATTGGACTGATCGCCGTCACCACCGTCATCGGTGTCATCATCGGTGCCCTGCCCGGCCTTGGTGCCACAACCGGTGCCGCGCTGTTGTTGTCTTTCACTTTGACCATGGAGCCGGTCCACGCGATCACCGTGTTGACCACAATCTATGTCTCCGCAACCTTTGCAGGGTCGATCACCGCGATCCTGATCAACACCCCCGGAACACCAGCGGCGGCGGCCACCTGCCTTGATGGCTATCCATTGGCGCAACGCGGCGAGGCGGGCCGTGCCCTTGGGATTGCAGTTGTCTCTTCCACTTTCGGCGGCATCTTTTCAGTGATCGCGCTGGCCATTGCGGCACCGTTGCTGGCCAATGTCGCCTATGAATTTCGCCCCCCCGAATACTTTGCACTGACCCTCTTTGGTCTGTCCATGCTTGCCACAATCAGCGATGGCGGCGCCGTCAAAAACCTGATCGGCGGTCTGTTCGGGGTCTGGCTTGCGACAATTGGCGCGGATCACTCCACATCCATCGAACGTTTCATGTTCGGCCAATACGAACTTTACGAGGGCCTGAACTTTATTCCGGTCATGATCGGCCTCTTCGCCATGTCCGAACTGCTGGTGCAGTCAGGTCGGCTGAAATTTATCGCGCAGGCTACCAGGATCAAGGCAGTCAGCCTGCCCACCATGGCCGATTTCAAAAAGATCTGGAAAACCGTTCTGCGTTCCAGCGGCATCGGCACCTTTATCGGCATCCTGCCCGCCGAA
This sequence comes from Sulfitobacter pacificus, assembly GCF_030159975.1. Classification (NCBI taxonomy): domain Bacteria; kingdom Pseudomonadati; phylum Pseudomonadota; class Alphaproteobacteria; order Rhodobacterales; family Roseobacteraceae; genus Sulfitobacter; species Sulfitobacter pacificus. The sequence continues at coordinate 77,171 of NZ_BSNL01000002.1, read as the reverse complement.
GGTGCCACCGTCGCATCAATGATTGGCTATTCAGAGGCGCGGCGCTGGTCAAAGAACAAAGATGAATTCGGCAAAGGCGCCATCGAAGGGATCGCAGGGGCAGAGGCCGCCAATAACGCCGCCACCGGCGGGGCGATGGTCCCCACCATGGTGTTGGGCATTCCCGGCAGCGGCACAACGGCGGTGATCCTTGTCGGTCTACTGGTGCATGGGCTCCGCCCCGGCCCCTATCTGTTCACCGAACAGGTCGATACCGTCTATTCGATCTTTGGTGCCATGCTGCTGGCCAATATCATGTTCCTGTTTATCGGCATGTTTGCCGCCAAGCAGTTTGCCCGTATCTCACTGATCCCGGTGCCGCTTCTGTGGCCTGTGGTCTTCTCTCTGGCTGTGATCGGGGCCTATTCGTTGAACCAGTCCCTGCTGGATGTTTGGCTGGTCCTGATCTTCGGCGTCATCGGCTTTGCGATGCGGCGTTTCGGGTTTGCCGTCGCCCCTGTCGCGATTGGCCTGATCCTTGGGCATATGGTCGAAACCAATCTGCAAAACTCTCTCAAGATGTTTGACGGGCAATGGTGGTTGATCCTGACCCAACCGCTGGCACTGCTTTTCATTGTCTTGTCCGTCATCAGCCTGTTCGGGCCGATGGTCCTGCGACACATCAAATCACGCCGCTGACCCTGTCCCCCTCATGAACCTCAAACGGATCATACCCACCCACGACTATTCGAACGGAACATAAAATGAGCAAAATAAAATCTGTCCGCACCCGTGTCTGGAACTGGAAAGGCAAAACCGTCCCGCCAACCGGCAATTTCTGCGCCAACGCCAGTGATGCGCTCTATGATCGCGGTGATGCGATGCACAGCTTTCGGTTTCACCAATGGCTGACCTGCGAAATAGAAACCGAGGACGGGACCATCGGCATCGGCAACGCAGCCCTTGCGCCAAATCTGGTCAAAGCTGCGATTGACGAATATTACGCGCCGATGGTGATCGGCGAAGACCCGTTCGACTACGCCTATCTGTGGGAAAAAATGTACCGCCGAACCCATGCTTGGGGCCGCAAGGGCATCGGCATGACCGCAATTTCCGCAGTGGATATTGCGATCTGGGACCTCATGGGCAAGCTGACCGGCAAACCGGTTTTCAAACTGCTTGGCGGACGCACCAAAGAGAAAATTCCAGTCTATTATTCCAAACTCTATGCCGCCAGTGTCGAGGAGATGCAGGCCGAAGCCGAAGAGGCCATGAAAAACGGCTATCAGGGCTACAAGACCCGGTTCGGCTATGGTCCCAAGGACGGCATGAAGGGCATGCGCGAAAACCTCAAACGGGTTGAGGCGGTGCGCGAGGTGGTCGGCTATGACGTTGATCTGATGCTGGAATGCTACATGGGTTGGAACCTTGACTACACCAAACGCATGCTGCCCAAGCTTGAGAAATACGAACCCCGCTGGCTGGAAGAGCCGGTGATCGCAGACGACATTCACGGCTATGCGGAACTCAACAAGGGCCCGATCCCGATCTCGGGTGGCGAACACGAATTTTCCTTGATGGGGTTCAGACAGTTACTTGATGCCAAGGCGGTTTCCGTCATCCAGTATGACACCAATCGTGTGGGCGGCATCACTGCAGCGCAAAAGATCAACGCATTGGCAGAGGCGCATCAGGTGCCGGTCATTCCCCATGCTGGCCAAATGCATAACTATCACCTGACAATGGCCAATGTGAACTGCCCGATCAGCGAATACTTCCCCGTGTTCGATGTCGAAGTGGGCAATGAGCTGTTTTATTACATCTTCGAAGGCGACCCCGATGCCGTAGACGGGTTTCTTGATCTGGACGACAATAAACCGGGGCTCGGAATCGAGATTTCCGACAAATATATCAGTGAATTCGAGGTGACAGAATGAACCGCCCCTATTCTGGCATCTGGCCCGTTGCCCCGACACCGTTCAACCCGGATGGCACGCTGGAACTTGAGGGTATGAAGCGGGTTCTGGATTGCATGATTGATCAGGGCAGCGATGGCATCTGCATTCTTGCGAACTTTTCCGAACAGTTCCTGATTTCGGATGCGGAACGTGAAACCCTGTCGCGGCTCTGCATCGAACATGTCGCAGGCCGTGTGCCCGTGATTGTCACCATCAGCCATTTCGCCACAGAGATCGCCGTGCAACGGGCGCAATTTGTCAAAGACCTTGGTGCTGCCATGGTCATGATGATGGCCCCCTATCACGGTGCCCTGATGAAAGGCACACCAAAGCAGACCTTCGAACAATTCAAAGCGGTTGGCGATGTCGGCCTGCCAATCATGGTACAGGACGCCCCCCTGTCCGGTGTCGAGCTGCCGGTCCCCCTGCTGGTCCAGATGGCGCAGGAAATCGAGATGGTGAAGCTGTTTAAAATTGAATGCGCCGGTGTCGCGCCCAAGCTGCGCGCCCTGATTGCCGCTGGCGGTGACGCCATTGAGGGCCCGTTTGACGGCGAGGAAGGGATCACCCTGCTGGCGGATCTGGATGCTGGTGCAACCGGCGGAATGACCTCTGCAATGATCCCGGATCAGATCAAACCGGTCATTGAGAAACATCTGGCCGGTGATCGCGAAGGCGCAACCGCGGCCTATGCGCGGGTGTTGCCCGCAATCAATCACGAGAACCGCCTTTGTGGTTTCCGATCCGCCAAAGCAGCAATGGTTGAGGGCGGGGTTATCAAATCCGACTTCTGCCGCCATCCGATTTATCCTTTGCATCCAGAAATAAGGTCCGGTCTGATGGACCTTCTGCGGCCTCTGGATCCTTTGGTGCTGAACTGGGGAAAATGACATGAGCAGTGGTTGGCTTGAAACCTTGAAACAAAGCGGCGGGGTCCGGCCACGCCGGACGCTTGCAGAAGAGGCGGCGGACAATCTGCGCGAATTTATCCTGCTGGGAAAACTTGAGCCCGGCACCGCCATCCCTGAACGTGATCTGGCCGAAGCTCTTGGCGTTTCGCGGACCCCTCTGCGCGAAGCGCTCAGGCTGTTGGAGGTGGAAGGTCTGGTGGAATACTCCGCCACCCGGCGCCCGCATGTGGCTGATCCGTCCCTGCATGAGTTGACGCAATACATTTCAGTTCTGGGAGCGCTTGAGGCCCTGGCCGGTGAAACCGCCTGTGGCGAAGCAACCATGGCCGAAATCGCCGAAATCGTTCGTTTGGGCACAGAGATGGCAGAGGGGTCGAACACCCTCGAACCGCTTGAATTTTTCCGGCTTGATATGCAGTTTCATGCCGCAATTGTCGAAGCCAGCCGGAACGAACCGCTGATCGAAACCCACGCGCAATACAATGCCCGTTTGTGGCGGGCGCGGTTCCTCTCCTCCCAACAGGAAGACCGCCGCGACAACACCAAGGCAGAGCATGGCAACATCATTGCGGCATTGACCGAACGCGATGCCATGGCCACGCGCCGCGCCCTTCGCGAACATTTGCAAAGTACCATCACGAACATCGCCCATATCTGCAAACAGCGCGATGGCACAGAACCTAAGGACAGGACATGAAACCGAAAATTGGCATTATTCCCGGCGATCCCAGCGGCATCGGCCCGGAATTGATCGCGCGTCTGCTGACCTCAGAAGGGGTCGCCGAAGCCGCAGACATTCTTTTGATTGGCGATGCGCATGTGTTTGAGGCGGGGCAATCTGTTGCCAAGGCCCGCTTTGACATGCGCCCGCTGGATGCCAGCGCGGGGGAATGGCAGGGTGTTGACGGTTTTGCGCTGCACGCAATGAACACAATCGAACCCGCTGATATTCAGGTGGCGAAAGTGACAGAGGCGGGTGGCAGCTCTGTCCTGCGCAGCCTTGATCAAGCGCTGGCCTTTGCACAGGAGGGCGTGATCGACGCCATTGTTTTTGGCCCGTTCAACAAGGCCGCCATGCATCTGGCCGGTCTGGGCCATGATGACGAATTGCATTACATGGCTGAAAAGCTGGGGGTGGATGGGTATATCTCAGAACTCAACACGTTGGACGGCATCTGGACCAGCCGTGTCACCAGCCATATTGCCCTGCGCGATGTGGCGGACGCAATCAACGAGGAACGGCTGACAGAGGCAGTGCATCTTATCCATAATGTCCTGCGCCGTGCAGGCCTTGAACGCCCACGCATTTCCGTTGCCGCGCTGAACCCCCATGCGGGGGACGGTGGAAATTTTGGCACCGAGGAAATCGACGTGCTTGAACCCACGGTGCGCAAACTTGCCGAGGGACAGATGTCGGTTGACGGGCCCTGGCCCTCGGACACCGTGTTCCTGAAAGCCGTGGCCAAGGAAATCGACGCTGTCGTCACCATGTACCACGATCAGGGACAGATCGCGCTGAAACTTCTGGGGTTCGACCGCGGCGTTACCGTGCAAGGTGGGCTGCCGATCCCGGTTGCGACACCGGCCCATGGCACCGCCTTTGACATTGCCGGACAGGGCCGCGCCGACGTGGGCGCAACCCGCGCCGCTTTTGACATTGCATGTGACATGGTCACCCATTGGGAAAATTAAGAATGACATTTCAACCACACGGAAAACACCTGATTGCAGGCACTTGGGTCGCAGGCGAAACCAGCTTTTCATCCGACCCGGCCCATGGTGCCGCGCATAGCTTCGCGGTCGGGACACCGGCGCATATTGATGCCGCCGTACAAGCCGCAGAACAGGCCTTTTGGTCCTTCGGATATTCCAGCCGCGATCAGCGTGCCGCTTTCCTGAATGCAATTGCCGATCAGATCGAGGCCCGCAGCGCAGAGATCACCGAAATCGGCACGCAGGAATCCGGCCTGCCGGAAGCCCGCTTGCAGGGTGAACGCGGGCGCACAGTGGGCCAGCTGCGTCTGTTTGCCTCGCATATTCTGGCTGGAACCTACCTTGATCAACGTCACGATGTCGCAATGCCGGAGCGTGCCCCCCTGCCGCGCCCGGATATGAAGATGATCCAGCGCCCGATTGGCCCTGTAGCCGTCTTTGGGGCCTCAAACTTTCCACTGGCATTTTCAACAGCAGGGGGTGACACCGCTGCCGCCTTGGCTGCCGGATGTCCTGTGGTGGTGAAAGGACACGCCGCCCACCCCGGTACCAGCGAAATCATCGCAGAGGCGATCCATGCAGCCATCAAGACATGTGACATGCATCCGGGTGTGTTTTCGTTGGTCCATGACGGCAAGCACGATGTCGGGCACAGTCTGGTGCAACATCCGCTGATCAGGGCGGTGGGCTTTACCGGGTCGCTTGGCGGGGGTCGCGCACTGTTTGACCTATGTGCGCAACGCCCAGAACCTATTCCATTTTTTGGCGAATTGGGGTCCGTCAATCCCGTGTTCATCCTGCCCGAGGCCGCAGCGCAACGTGCCGGTGAAATCGGGGCCGGCTGGGCGGGCTCACTGACAATGGGTGCGGGCCAGTTCTGCACCAATCCCGGCATCGTTGTAATCCTAAAAGATCAGGCTGGCGATTTTTCAAAGGCTGCTATCGCAGAATTGGAAAAAACCCATGCACAAACAATGCTGACCGATGGCATTGCTGCGGCCTATCGCGACGGGCAACATCGCATAGCCACAGCTGACGGGGTGCAAGAACTGTTTACCGCATCCTGCAACCAACGCGAGGCAACACCGCATCTCTATCAAACAACCGCAACGGAATGGCTGTCCAATGAAACATTGGGCGAGGAGGTGTTTGGCCCGCTTGGTCTGATCGTTTTGGCAGATGATCTGACACAGATGCAGCAGCTGGCCCATGCCCTGCAGGGGCAATTGACCTGCACCCTGTTTATGGAGGAAGGCGACATGGCAGCCGCGCAAACCATGATGCCTGTTCTGGAACGCAAGGCCGGACGCATCTTACGCAACGGTTTCCCGACCGGTGTCGAGGTCAGCGACGCCATGGTGCACGGTGGCCCCTACCCCGCATCAACAAACTTTGGCGCAACCTCGGTCGGCACACTGTCAATCCGGCGCTTCCTGCGTCCTGTCTGCTATCAGAATATCCCTGATGATCTATTACCGGAAAAATTCCAAGCCTAGCTGCTCAGATCCTCCTTGGAAAAACCAAACCTCTGTCAGCCTGCATCCCTTAAGCGAAACATGCAGGCTGACAGAGTCAAACCATTGAAAAAATTGAATAATGTGGTTTTCGGCTGGCATCACCGCCAGTCAAAAAACCCATCGCCCGCCTGCTGTAACAGGTTTTGTGCCATCTCACGGCCTGCTTTCGCCCCATCTTCCACGGGACAGCGCAACGCATCGTTCAACGCCTGTGACCCGTCCGGCCGCAACACCTCACCACGCAGATGGATCGTGTCCCCTTCCAATACAGCCAGCCCTGCAATCGGCGTCTCGCAAGAGCCGTCCAATGCCGCCAGAAACGCACGTTCAGCCGCCAGCCGTTTGCCCGTAGGCAGATCATGGATGGCTTCCAGCATGGCAGCCATGCGCATATCATCGGCCCGCCGTTCGATCCCGATCGCCCCCTGCGCCACGGCGGGCAGCATGGTTTCGACCTCAATCGGCGTTTGCGGTACCTGATCCATCGACAGGCGGTTCAAACCGGCCATCGCCAGAAAAGTCGCCTCTGCCACCCCCTCCTCCAGCTTGCGCAGCCGGGTTTGTAGGTTGCCACGAAATTCGACCACCTGCAGATCCGGGCGGCGCAGCTTTAGCTGGGCCTTGCGCCGCAAGCTGGAGGTGCCAACAACCGCGCCCTGCGGCAAATCCTCGAAACTGTTCACACGGGGCGAGATAAAGGCGTCGCGCACATCTTCGCGCGGCAGATAGGTATCAAGCAACAGCCCCTCAGGCTGAAGCGTTGGCATATCTTTCATCGAATGCACCGCGATATCGATCTTGCCGGCCAGCATGTCATCTTCGATTTCGCGGGTGAACAGGCCTTTACCACCGATTTCCTTCAATGGGCGATCCTGCACCTTGTCGCCCGTTGTTTTGATCACAACTATTTCGAACGCCTGATCCGGCAGATCAAAGGCGCGGGCCAGCCGGTCCCGCGTTTCATACGCCTGCGCAAGGGCCAAAGGAGAGCCACGTGTGCCAATCTTGAGGGGATTCTGCGGGGTTGGTAAATTCTCTATCATGCCGCTTGGTACATTTCTGGCCTTCGGGTGACAACGCCTGTATCACCTTTCAGGCCAAACCATGATCCGCGCAACATTATTCAGCAACGAAAGCCCCCCGACATGAGCAAAGACAAAACAATCCTGCGTGCCCTTGCGGGTGAAACCCTGCCCACCCCACCGATCTGGATGATGCGGCAGGCCGGGCGGTATCTGCCCGAATACAAGGCCACGCGGGCCGAGGCCGGTGATTTCCTGTCACTTTGCTATAACCCGGAACTGGCCGCCGAGGTGACCTTTCAGCCAATCCGCCGCTACGGGTTTGATGCGGCGATCCTGTTTGCCGATATCCTGCTGATCCCACAGGCACTGGGCGCCGATTTGTGGTTTGTCACCGGCGAGGGGCCGCGGCTGTCAACGATCACCACGCAGGCTGAAGTGGACGCCCTGAAACCGGTTGAGGCGATTCACGACACGCTTAGCCCGATTTACGAAACGGTAAAGATCCTGTCCAATGGATTGCCCGATGAAACCACCCTCATCGGCTTTGCCGGTGCTCCCTGGACGGTTGCGACCTATATGATTGCCGGACAGGGCACGCCGGATCAAGGGCCGGCCCATGCACTTAAGGCCGAGAACCGCCCGGTCTTTGACGCGCTGGTAAAGCGGATCACCGAAGCAACGGTTCTTTACCTCTCTGAACAGATCAAAGCCGGTGCCGAGGTGGTGAAACTGTTCGACAGCTGGGCCGGATCACTGCAAGGCGCTGATTTCGAAGATTACTCCCTGAAACCGATGCAACAGATCACCGCCGCACTGAAGGCATTGCACCCTGACGTGCCGGTCATCGCTTTCCCCCGTGGTGCCGGAGAACGCTATGTCGGGGCGCATGCGGCCATCGGGGCCGATTGTGTGGCCATTGATGATGGTGTCACCGCCGAATGGGCCGCACAGAATGTGCAAACCGCAGGCTGTGTGCAGGGCAATCTCAAATCATCACATATGGTAAGCGGTGGCGACGCTCTGGTTTCAGAGACCCGGCGCATTGTAGACGCCCTGTCCAACGGGCCGCATATCTTCAACCTTGGGCATGGCATTACACCGGATGCAGATCCTGAAAATGTGCAGCTGATGATCGACACGGTGCGCGGCGGCTAGTCCGTAATTTCAATCGTACTGACATCCCCGTCCACCGATTGACAGGCGCGCAGCAACACGCCTGTCAGATGGGTCTGCACATAGGCGGCGTGAAACCGGCTGGGGGCCTTGAGGGTCAAACGCCCCCCCGCCCTGCCCGTCCGTTGCAAGGCCTGAACCCAAGCGCCGAACCGGCCCGCGTCCTCGGCAAACAAAACCGCACGGGCCAATCCCCATTCAGTGGCATCGGTGATATCGGGTGCAGTGACCTCTCCCTTTACCGGAAAAGGCACAACCGTTTCGGCGGGTGGCCCTTCCAGACGCACGACAAAATCCGGGCCAATCTCAGGCCAGATGGCCTTGGTCGCAGCCATCGCCGCATCGCCGTCAAACCCATAAGTGGTCACCCGTCCCCGCGCGCCCTGCCGTTTGACAACCAACCAGCCCAAAGCGCGCAGCTTTGCCATCTCGCGTTTCACCGTGCGTTCGTCACAGGACCACAGCCGGGCAATCTCGCGTTGTCCGATGGACAGCTCGTCCCGGCCCCAATTGTAACGCGCGGTTAACAAGGTGATCAGCCGCAGGATCAGCCGTTGGTCATGTTTGCCCAGTGACAAAGCATGCGCACCCAAGGCGGTGATCAAATCATATTTCCGTGCAGCGGCCCCCGGCCCTGCAAGCTTTTGATGGAGCATGTCCTTGCCCGTCCATTATGCAGCGCCGCCGGCGTGCTATGCCTCGTGATCCGAAATCTATGTTCCGGTTTGATGGTCGCCCTGCGAACTCAACGCTTTTCATCGACCATGCCTGATTTGCGTCCAAAGAGACGATTCTGTCAAGCGAAACCGTGGTGCAGGCCCTCTTGTCCCTCAAACTCAAAAAGAAATCTAGGTATAATAGGTATAGGGGGACGTTCAGGCTGTCCCCTATTAGGCTCACATTGTCCCCTATTAGGGTTTAACCGCTGAAAACCTGTCCCCTCATTTCCAGCAGCTGTGACATGTGGCCATAGACCAGACCGATTCGCAGTTGGCCCATATAGGAGTGGCTTTTTTGCATATTATCTGGATTTACATCCTTGGCAAATTCAGCGTAAATCAGAAACCACATGGAATTAGCGTCCTGTTGGTGCTGGTTTCGGCCCGACATAAAGTGTCCCCGCGGGGACATGTGAAGAAAATTGAATAAATAGAGGCATATAGCAGTATGTTCACCCATCAAGATCTTGCGCGGTTGCAAGCGCAGTCCCTGAAGATGCAGGGCTTTATCCGTCAGCAGACGTTTTCGCCTGAGAATGAAAAGACCCTGCGCCGTTTCTCCAGCTGGGAAGTGGCAGAACTGATTTTCAAGGTGAACCAGTCAACCCTGCGCGGACGTCTGGCCGCTGATCCCTCCTTGCCACAGGGGCAGACCGAAGAGGAAGGCCGCCAGCATTGGTATACGCTGGAAGAAATAAACGAGCTGCGCCGGCGTCTTAAGGTGAACCGCAAATCCCTGATGCCGGAACGGCCCAAGGGCAAACGGGCGATCCGGGCGGCGATTGCAAACTTCAAAGGTGGGGCGGGCAAATCGACGGTCGCGCTGCATTTCGCCCATGCCGCCGCCCTTGATGGCTACCGTGTGCTGGTGGTTGATTTTGATCCGCAGGCGACATTGAGCCACTCCATGGGATTGAATGACGTGAACGAGGAATACACCGTCTGGGGCGTCATGGCCCGCGACCTGATCCGCGAGACAGAGCGGATGAATGCCACCATCAGCGGTGCCGAAAGCGGGGTCGCCCTGCCCCAGCGCAAGCTGCCCTCCGCAATCACCGAAATGGGGCTTAGCGATCTGCGGGTCACTGATTTTATCAAGTCGACCAACTGGCCCACCATCGACGCCCTGCCCTCTTGTGCGAATGCGGCCTTTGTTGAATTTGCCAGCGCACAATACCGGCATCTGAACCCGGAATGGTCCTTCTTTGCCGCTGTGTCGCGCTACCTCGATTCGCTGCCGGATGATGCTTATGACATGATCATCTTCGATTGCCCGCCCGCCATTGGGTATCAATCGATGAATGCGGTTTTTGCAGCTGATGTTCTCTATATCCCGTCCGGTCCCGGCTATTGGGAGTATGATTCCACCACCTCCTTTATCGGACAGCTGGCCGAGGCGTTGGAGGATCTGGAGCGGTTTGGTGGCTCTGTCCCCGCGGGGACACTGACCCTGCCCAAGGTGTTTGCCGATGTGAGGTTTCTGATCACGCGGTTTGAATCCAACAATGAATTGCACCGCGCGATGCAGCAAGCCTTTGGCAAGGTGTTCGGCGATAGGCTGGCCGCACATCCGATTGAGATGACACGAGCCGTTGAGCAATCCGGCCGGTTTCTAAGTTCGATTTACGAAACCGATTACCGGGATATGACCCGCGAAACATGGCGCCGCGCACGGGCGTCTTTTGATCAGGCCTATGATGAATTCAAGGGGCATCTGATCACCGCATGGGACACCTTGTAAGGGTAGGGGTACAGACATGAGCAAGAAAAAGCGTATTTTTGATATCGATTTTGATGAGGCAGAGGTGGCATCACCTGCCCCTGTCCCCGCGGGGACAGAGCGGCGCGGCCCGATGGCGGCGGCGATTTCTGAAAACGCCGAGGCGCTGACCGAACGTCAGCAGGCCGAAGCGGCGATCCGCCAGGAAAATGATGCCTTGGCGCATGAACATGTGCGGATGAAAAAGGCGGGTTTGATCACTGATCTGATCCCGCTGGACGCAATCCGTACGGAGAAGCTGACCCGCGATCGTGGGCCCGGACGGGACGCAGAGATTGACGAGCTGAAGCGGTCGATTCAGGAGATTGGCCTGTCCAACCCCATTCGTGTTGAGCAGGTGGGGGATCACTTTGAACTGATCCAGGGGTTCCGCCGCTTCACTGCCTATCAGGAGCTGTTTGGCGAAACGGGTGATGATCGCTTTGCGCGCATCCCCGCGGGGATCAACGCAAAGGGTGAAAACCTGCTGCGGCTTTATCGGCAGATGGTGGATGAAAACCTTGTGCGGCGCGGTGTGTCCTTTGGTGAAATGGCGCAGCTGGCGATCCGCTATCGCAAGCAGGCCGCAGAGGTCGAAGGATATGACCACGCCGTGGAGTTGTTGTTTGCATCCTCGGGTCGGCAAAAGCGCAGCTACATCAAACATTTTGTGCGTCTGTTGGCCGCCACCGAGGGGCGGATAAAACATGTGGAAAGCGTGCCGCGTGCCTTGGGGCTGTCCATCGCACGCCGGCTGGAAGAGGGGCCGGAAGCCCAGGCGAATTTGAATCGTTTGCTATCAGAAGATGCCGAGCGCACCGCAGAGCAGGAGCAAGCCATTCTGGCGGAGTTTGCGGCACAGGCAGGGCAGGGGCCAAAGAAAAAGGTCAAGCTGACCAAAGGCCCGCAGCAAGCCAAGACAACCTTCCGCCTGTCACGTCCCGAAGGGGATGCCAAATGCACGGTGGCGGATGGCCGGATCGAGTTGAAGCTGGAGCAGGATTTCAGCGGGATCGAACGCAAACGTATCGAGGCAGCGGTCAAGGCGTTTCTGGATGAGCTGGCAGAGTAGGGCAGGGTGTCCCCGCGGGGACACTTTGACATTTCTTATTAAAATCAATCCATTAGGTTGTCTTGATGTGCCGGGAGCTATGTGTGCCCCCGGTTAAAGCGTCCCAAAATGCAGCGATGCGTTTTCGTCTCTGTTAGGCGGGTTAGGCTCTATATCCTCAGGAGCCGAGGATCATGCCGCTATGTTTTTCAAGATAGATCCGTAACCATGGGGTGAACTGCGCCGGGTCATCTGCAATTTCCTGTGCCAGATCTGTTGGCGTGATCCAGCGGGTTGCCATCACTTCCTCTGGGTTTGCGGTCAGTGGCATCGTTGCATCGGCCTGCCCAAGGAAAACTTCAACCACCTCATGTTCGATCATGTCCTTGCCGACCGGGGCGCGGTATTCGACCTGTCCCCGGTGGGTCAGGGGCAATCCGGTGATGCCCAGCTCCTGTGTCAGGCGCCGCTGCGCACAATCCAGCGGAGTCTCGCCCCATGTCGGATGTGTGCAGCAGGTGTTGGCCCAAAGGCCCGGCGTGTGGTATTTGCCCAATGCCCGTTGCTGGAGCAGGATCATCCCATCACGGATCACAAAAACCGAAACCGCAAGGTGGCGTAGGCCGCGGTGATGGACCTCCAGTTTCTCAACCGGGGTCAGGGTGCCCTCAACCCAGGCGGGGATCATGATGTCGCTGGGCTGCATTGCGCCGTCCCTCAAGGGTTTCATTTGCCGCGGGGTAGTGCCACGAAACCCGCCAAATATGCAAGATTGTGGTTGGGGCAGGGCGATTGGTCGCAGCGATTTGGCCAGATTGCCCTTTTGTCGGGGTTTGTCTTTGGCGAAACTACATTACGTTAGGATCAGGTAAAGTAGAGCATTGGGAGTTCTGAGATGAATATGATGAAAGCGGCCGCATTGGGTCTGACGTTGCTGGCCGGGCCAGCATTTGCTGATGGTCACGCAAGCGGTGATGCCGCAGCGGGTGAAGGCGTCTTTAAGAAGTGCAAATCCTGTCATGGGATTGTTGATGCCGAAGGGGAAGTGATCGCTAAAGGCGGACGGAGCGGGCCGAACCTTTACGGGATTTTCGGCAGCGTTGCGGGCGCTAACGCAGAGTTTGGTAAGAAGTACGGCAAATCGCTTGTTGAAGCTGGTGAGGCGGGCCTTGAATGGAACGAGGCAGAGTTTGTGGCCTATGTTGCGGATCCCAAGGGCTATTTGCGCACCTACAACGATGACAAAAAGGCCAAGTCAAAGATGTCATTCAAGCTGCGTGATGAGGAAGATGCCAAGAATGTCTGGGCCTATCTGGTGTCCGTCGGGCCAAAAGCGGCTGACAACTGATTGTCGCGGTTTCTGCGACTGATGATAGACACTTTGGACGGCGCTGATAACTTCAGCGCCGTTTCTTTTTTGGCGGATCCGCCCTGTACCCGTGAAGGCACCGCTTTAGGCTAATATATTTTAGGCTTGAAATAAAAATGACCTCAGAGTAGCGTTTTTTGAATAAGTCATTTCAATTGACGTAGCGTCGGCACAAACTGTCGAACAAGGCGCAGCAAAAGCGCTGGATACACACTGGGAGAATAAAATGAACTCTACATATGTAAAAGAAAGCCTAAAGGCGTTTGGTGCAGCAAGTGCTGTGGCCCTTGGGATGGCCCTGCCGGCAGTGGCCGACGGGCATGGTGGCAAGGTCAAGATCGGGTTGATCACAACCCTGACCGGCGGTGGTGCCGGATTGGGTGTCGACATTCGTGACGGTTTCCTGCTGGGGGTGAAACAGTCCGAAAATGACGGTCTCGAAGTGATCGTTGAAGATGATCAGCGCAAGCCGGATATCGCGGTACAGCTGGCCGACAAGATGATCCAATCTGAAAAAGTCGACGTTATGACCGGGCTGGTTTTTTCTAACCTCGCGCTGGCGGTGGCCCCGGCCACAACGGCACAGGGGAAATTCTATATCTCGCCAAATGCCGGCCCGGCGCAGCTTGCCGGTCGTGGATGTCATGAGAACTATTTCAACGTGGCGTGGCAGAACGACGGCCCGCATGAGGCAGCTGGTGCCACGGCGAATAAAATGGGGATGAAGAAGGCGTTTATCTTTGCCCCGAACTACCCTGCGGGCAAGGATGCGCTGACCGGTTTCAAACGGATGTTTGAGGGGGAGATTGAAACAGAACTTTTCACCAAACTGGGCCAGACAGATTACGCCGCCGAGATTGCGCAAATGCGTGCATCGGATGCGGATGGCATCTTTTTCTTTGCGCCCGGTGGCATGGGAATTTCGTTCCTCAAGCAATATGCGGACAGCGGGATCGACCTGCCGCTTGTCGGCCCGGCGTTCAGTTTTGACCAGACGATCCTGCCAGCCGTCGGAGATGCCGCCGAAGGTGTGCTGAACACCGCGCAATGGGCACCGGATCTGGACAACGACGCCAGCCGCGCCTTTGTCGAGAGCTTTAAGGCAGAATATGGCCGCATTCCGTCGATCTATGCCCAGCAGGGTTTTGATACCGCCTTGCTGATCGCCTCTGCGGCAGCCAAGGCGGATGTGAAAGACACTGACGCCTTTCGCACGGCGCTGCGGGAAGCTGATTTCGTGTCTACCCGTGGCAAGTTCCGCTTTGGCAACAACCAGCACCCGATTCAGGACTTCTGGGTGCGCAAGGTTGTGAAAGAGGGTGACATTTTCACAAATACCGCTGTTGAAGTGGCGATTGCCGATCGTCAGGACGTCTACGCATCTGAATGTGCGTTGAAGTGGTAAAGTAATGATCTTCCGGCGGGGAGTCTTCCCGCCGGAGACACTCGGCAAGGAATTTCCATGAACATGCTGTTACTGATCGAGCAGATCCTGAACGGGCTGCAATTCGGCGTCATGCTGTTTTTAATGGCGGCAGGGCTTACCCTTATTTTCGGCGTCATGGGGTTGATCAATCTCGCCCATGGGTCGCTTTATATGATCGGCGCCTTTGCGGCGGCGGCGGTTGCGGGCTGGACCGGCAGTTTCCTGCTGGCATTAATTGCCAGTATGGCGGCGGCGGCGATGGTCGGGGCTTTGATCGAACTGACGGTGATCCGTCGGCTGTATGATCGCGACCATCTGGAAAAGGTGCTGGCGACCTTTGCGCTGATCCTGATTTTCTCTGAAGGGACCCGGTGGATCTTTGGATCGTTCCCGCTGTTTCTGAACATCCCCGAATATCTGAAGGGGACGGTGATTTTGCCCGGCGGCATCGAATATTCACTCTACCGTCTGACGATCATCGGGATCGGTCTGGCCGTGGCTGTGGGGCTGTTCTTGCTGATCTCGAAAACCCGTGTCGGTATGCGCATTCGCGCTGGCGAAAACGACCGCGAGATGATTGGCGCATTGGGGGTCGATATTTCGGTGCTTTATACGCTGGTGTTTGCCCTGGGTGCTGCACTGGCGGGCCTGTCCGGCGCATTGGTTGGTGCGATCCAGTCTGTTGAGGTGGGCATGGGGGAACCGGTGTTGATCCTCGCCTTTGTGGTGATTGTGATCGGCGGGATTGGATCAATCAAAGGCGCGCTGGCCGGTGCGCTATTGGTCGGGCTGACGGATACCTTGGGGCGCACGATGCTGCCGGTGGTTTTTGGTACCTTTATGGATGCCTCTAGCGCGACGACGGTTGGGTCTGCGCTGGCGTCCATGCTGATCTACATTTTGATGGCGGGGGTGTTGATTTTCAAGCCGACCGGCCTGTTTGGGAGCTCCTGATATGTTGCGCGAACGCACAGTGAATATGATCGTGCTGCTGCTGCTTCTTGTGGTGCCAGCATATGCGTTGATCACGGACGAGCCGTTTACCATCACGTTGGCTACCCGCGCGGTGATCCTTGCCTTGGCCGGTGTTGGATTGAACCTTGCACTGGGGCAGGGGGGGCTGGTCAGTTTTGGCCATGCCGCATTTTTCGGGATGGGTGGCTATGCCATGGGTATTCTGGCCAGCCATGCACAGAATTATACGCCAATCCTGGAAAGCCCGTTTTTGATTGAGGGCACCAATTCGATGCCGGTGATCTGGCTGGTTGCGATTATCGCAAGCGCCTTGCTGGCCTTGCTGATCGGGGCGCTGTCGCTGCGCACCAGTGGGGTGTACTTCATCATGGTGACGCTCGCCTTCGGGCAAATGTTTTATTACTTCACAATATCCTGGCCGGCGTACGGCGGTGAAGACGGGCTGTCGATCTATGTGCGCAACCAGTTTCCGGGATTGAACACATTGGACCCGATTCAGTTCTATGGCATCTGTTTTGTGCTGCTTTGCGCGGTGTTGTTTTTGGTGGACCGGTTAAACAAATCCCCGTTTGGTCTGGCGCTGAACGGCGCGCATCAGAATGAGGAACGCGCCCGGACTGTGGGCATCAATGTGTATCGTTTGCGGCTGGTGGCCTTTGTCATATCGGGGGCGATCACCGGTTTGGCGGGGGCGCTGTTTGCGGATCTTAACCGCTTTGTCAGCCCGACGATGTTCTCTTGGCATATCTCCGGCGAGATCATGATTTTCATCATTCTGGGTGGTGTCGGGCGGTTGTTTGGCCCTGTTGTGGGCGCGGCGCTTTATATTCTGCTGGAGCATTTTCTGGGCGGATTGTCCGAATACTGGTTCATCTATCTGGGCGCGATCCTGCTGGGTGTGGTGCTGTTCGCCAAGGGTGGCATCATTGGCAAGTTGGCGAAACGGGAGATCGGTCATGGAAAATAACGTTCTGAAGATTCACGACATTCGTAAAAGCTTTGGCGCGTTGGCAGCAAGTGACGGCATATCGCTGGATCTGCGCGCGGGTGAAATTCACGCCCTGATCGGGCCAAACGGTGCGGGGAAATCGACGCTGATCAAACAGATTGCAGGCGGATTGAAACCGGATAGCGGCACAGTTCAGTTTCTGGGGCAGGACGTGACCGGCATGACAACGGCGCAGCGGGCGCGGCTGGGGCTGGGACGGACGTTTCAAATCTCTGCGCTGGCGATGGAATATACCGTGTTGGAAAATGTGGTGTTGGGTGCCGTAGGGCAAAGCGGGTCTGTGTTTCGGTTCTTTAAGCCGGCGATGAAAGATGCGGCGTTGTTGACGCGGGCGCGGGCGGCTTTGGCACGGGTCGGGCTGGAAACGCAGGAGAATGTTGTCACAGCGGAGTTGTCACATGGTCAACGCCGACAGCTTGAGGTGGCCGTGGCGCTGACATTGGCCCCCAAGGCGTTCCTGATGGATGAGCCAATGGCGGGCATGGGGGCGGAAGGATCAAAAGCGCTGACCGGCTTTCTGCAAGAATTGAAACAAGAGGCGCCGATCCTGTTGGTGGAACATGACATGGATGCGGTTTTTGCCTGTGCGGACCGGATTTCGGTGCTGGTCTATGGCAAGATCATTGCGACGGGCAGTGTGGATGATATCCGTTCAAACCCGGAGGTGCGCATCGCCTATCTGGGCGAGGAGGACGCGGCATGAACCTTTTGGATTTACAAGGTATTACAGCATCTTATGGTGCGTCACAGGCGCTGTTTGGTGTCGATCTGACCATCGAGGAAGGTCAGGTTTTGGCGCTGATGGGGCGCAACGGGATGGGCAAATCCACCACCATCAAGGTGATCTGCCGCCTGTTGAAAAACACCCAAGGGCAAGTGGCGTTTGCGGGTCAGGATATCACTGGGCTGCCCGCACATAAGGCCGCACGGCTGGGGCTGGGTCTGGTGCCGGAGGGGCGGCGGTGTTTCACCAATCTGACGGTGCATGAAAACCTCTATGCCTCGGCGCGTGAGGGTGTTTGGGATTTCGACGCGGTGCATGACCTGTTTCCACGGCTTGCAGAACGGCGTGATCAACTGGCCGGTTCATTGTCGGGTGGGGAACAGCAGATGCTGGCGATTGGCCGCGCATTGATGACAAACCCGCGTTTGTTGATTTTGGATGAGGCGACTGAAGGGCTGGCCCCTGTGGTGCGTCAAGAGATCTGGACCGCAATTGCACGGCTGAAACAAACCGGTGATCTGTCGATTCTTGTGGTGGACAAAACCCTGAGTGAATTGAGACAAGTCGCTGATAAGGTTTCGATTTTGGAGCGTGGCGTGTCGGTGTGGCACGGCAATATGGATACACTGACATCCGAGGTGCGCGACCAGTATCTGGGTGTTTAAGCAGGAATGTTAAAGGAGAATGACAATGGCACATGAGGTGATTCAACCTGAAGGTTGGGCCAAGGCCAAAGGCTATGCCAACGGTATGAAGACGGCAGATAACCAGCTGTTTATCGGTGGGCAAATCGGCTGGAACGGCGATCAGGTGTTTGAAAGTCAGGATTTCATCGGCCAGATGGAACAGGCGTTGACCAACATCGTCGCCGTGTTGGAAGCTGCCGGTGGCAAGATCGAGGATCTGGTGCGGCTGACGTGGTATGTCATTGATAAAAAAGAGTACCTTGCGCGCCAGGCCGAGGTTGGTGCGGTGTATCGCAAGGTATTGGGGCGCCATTTTCCGGCAATGACCATGGTTGTTGTCGCCGGTCTGGTTGAGGATGAGGCGCTGTTGGAAATCGAGGCGACCGCGGTTTTATAATCAGGGGCAGGCCCTGATCGCATTCAGGGTCGCCTGCACCAGCTTTGCCTGCGGGTCGGCCAATGTGCCGGTGATGTCGAAATGGTTGTAATCGGCCATTTCGACTTGTGTCACTGCATGGCCCTTGGCCGCCCAAGCTGCGTGAAATTGCTGGGTCTCGCGCAGAAAACCTGCCCGTTCCTGCCCGCCAACGGACAGCACCAGCTGAGTTTGTGACTGTTCGGGGATGTGCCGGATCGGCGACAGGGCCGCAACAGTGCCCATGTCCATATCCATCCACGCATTCACCTGCGTCGACAGCAGTGGTTCCAGATCGTAAATCCCGCTAAGCGCCAATGCCGCCCCGATGATATCTTCGGGCAGGTCATATCTGGCGTGCCACCCGCCAGCGATCACCGCACCTGTCAGATGCCCACCGGCGGAGGATCCGCCCACGTGGATTTTGCGGGTATCGAGCCCCAGTGCTGGCCCTTCGCGATGGAGCCAGGCAACCGCGCTGCGCACCTCATGCACAATTTGTTCAAGGCTGGCAGCGGGGGCCAGTGAATAATCCATCACCGCAACCGCAACGTCATTGGCCACCAATCCGGGAGCGGCGAAGGCATTGCCTTCCTTACTGCCAATCCGCCAGTATCCGCCGTGAATCCACAGGAAAACAGGGCGGCCCTTTTCAACGCCATAAAGGTCAAGCGCCGCGCCGCTTTCGGGATCAAACACCAGATCCGCCTGACGGGGCAGGGTTGCCATGGCATGATCACTGAGCGTGATCAGCTTGCCAAACTCATCGTCAAAGGAGGCCACGCTTTCGCGGGCGTTAAAGTCGTGATCAATCTGTGGGTCCAGCGGGAACTTCATGCAAATTTTGTCGCATTGACTACAGGATGGCGGATCGTGCCGATGCCCTCGACATAGGCCTCGATCACGTCACCGGGCCAGAGCCATTCCTGCGGATCGCGGCCCGCGCCCACCCCTTCGGGCGTACCCGAGGCGATGATGTCACCCGGTTCCAAGGTGATGCCGCGCGACAGATCGGAAATCAATTCGTCCACTTTGAACAACATCTTGGAGGTATTCGAGCTTTGTTTTTCCACGCCGTTCACTGTCAGCCAGAGGTCCAGCCGTTGTGGATCGGGAATTTCATCAGCGGTCACAATGCAGGGGCCGAAGGGCGCATATGTGTCCATGCCTTTGGAGAAAATCCACTGCCCTGCGCGGCGGTTGTCGCGGGCGGAAATGTCGATCATCACCGAATAGCCAAACACATGGTCCAACGCATTTTCACGCGCTGTGTGGCTGGCGGTGGTGCCGATGATCACGGCCAGTTCGACCTCCCAATCAAGTTGTTGGGTCATATCCGCGTCATGGCGCACTGGGTCATTTGGGCCGACAACAGAGGTGGGCGGTTTAGAGAAAACCACCGGTTCTTTCGGCAGCGCATCATCGGTATCCAGCGCCTTTGCGCTTTCGGTGACGTGATCGAGATAGTTCAGCCCGATGCCAAAGATGTTCTTGCGTGGACGCGGGATCGGGGCCAGCAGGGTCACGGTTTCAATGGGCAGGGCCAGCGCGTTGCCCCAATCGCCATCCGCGATGTGCAGGGCCTCGCGCAGCTGGCGCACGGCAACCGGGCCAAGGTCGATGAAATCCAGCATGCGGGACGGCAGATCAAGGCCGGATGCCTCGCCAAAGCCTGCAACATCGACAACAATACCGTCTTCGATCACGCCAAGGCGTGCGGCCGCTTCAACATCGGTTTTATAGGTGACAAGTTTCATATTGGTCCTGACTTATGTGGGCTGGTGCCCGCCGTTTTCCCCCAATGCTTCTTCGCGGTAGAGGCCAAGGGCACGGATGACGGGCAGATCGTTTAGGCAAAAGAGAACAGCATCATCGCTGGCAGAGGCATTGGCATGTTCGTGCCATGCCCAGGAGGGGACGCAGAAAATGTCGCGCTCGGTCCAGTCGAACCGCTGACCGTTGATCACGGAATGACCTGACCCTTTGGCAACCTGATAGAGGTAGCTGCCGGTATGGCGGTGGGCCTTGGTCCGTTCGGACGGGGCCAGTCGTTGCATGCTGGCACCCAGCGTTTTCATCACCGGTCCGTTGGTGGTGGGGTTCACATATTCCATCAATGTGCCGTCAAACGGCGAGGGGTCGGAGACGCTGGCATAGGCGTTCAATGCCTCATAGGTGCGGTCCCATTCGTATTTGAACATCGGGGAATAGCCTTTGTCCCACGCGCCACCGCCCGGTGTCAGCCCGGCGTTGCCCCATGTCTTGGTCATGTCGTCGACGGCAAAGGCAACGGGTTCGCTGAGGTCTGGGTGGACCTCGAAAAAGTTTGCTTCCATTGCGTTGACGAAAGGGATGTCCAGGCCATCCTGCCAGATGCAGGGGGTGCCGTTTTCCTCAACCGCATGTTCGTGCCATGTGCCGTTGGGGGTCAGGACAAAATCGTTCTGGCCCAATGTCATCTTGTGCCCGTCGACAACCGTATAAGCACCGCTGCCTTCCATGATAAAGCGGATGGCGGAGGCGGAATGGCGGTGCGCGGTGGCTTTTTCGCCCGGATGCATGACCTGCAACCCGGCATAGATCCAGCCGACAGCGGCGGAAACATCGGTGCGGCCCGGGTTGTTGAAGTAGATCACCCGGCGGCCCGCTTTTTCCGGTGTTACCAGATCAACAGAACGCAGCACTTTTTCGCGCAGATCGGCGTAGCGCCACAGAACCGGAACCGATGTTGATTTCGGCTCCCATGGTTCGATCTTGTTGGCGACGGTCCACAGGGCACCGGTGTGATGTCCGTCAAGTTCGTCGTAATAGGCCAGCAGCTCCGGTGTGTCCTCGACATTGGCGCGGCCCGCCACATCCTCGCGGTGGTTTTCATCTGTCTGTGCCATACGATCCCCCTTTTTGTTTTAACCTTAAAGGATATCGTAGCTATTAAGGCTGACAAGGCAACCCTTTGCGGCACTTTAGGGTGTTATTCGATCAAAACATCCGGTTCAAAACCGCCATTTCGCCATGTTTCAAGGGCTGCGGCGAAATTTGGACCGCTCTGCCCGTCGATGGTGCTGGTGTAATATCCGGCGGCTTTCAGGCGCGCCTGCACGGCTTTGATGGTGTCGGGTGACCAGTCGGAGGTGTTCTGGGTCAGTTGCCGGATGCTTTCGCCGGCATCTTCGGCGGCACCGCGCAGCAGCATATTGGCGGCGGCGTCAGGGTTGCGCGGGGTGATGCGCCCCTCGTCCAACAGGATGGCGCTGGCCACATAGGCGCGGGGTTCGCCGGAGGTAATCGCCCGTTTGAAATATCCCAGCGCTTCCGAAGGATCCCCGGCGGCACCGTCACGGGCCAGCACCCCAAGGTTGAAAGTCGCAATGGCAGAGCCAAGGTCGGCGGCTTCTTTCAAGAGTTCAACGGCGCGATCTGCATCTTTCTCAAGTCCCTGTCCCTCGAAGAGGGCAACGGCAAGGTTGATCTTGGCGTCCGGGCTGCCAAGGCTGGCGGCCCGCTGGTAAAGCCGCAGGGCCTCTACCGGGCTGGCGGGCACGCCGTTGCCGGTTTCAGTGAGTAGGGCAAGGCTGACCATGGCGCGCAGATCACCGCGTGTTGCCGCCTCTCGGTAAAGCTGGACCGCCTGTTCCATGTCTCCTGCCGCCACAGTAGCGCGTGCAAGCAGGGCGGTATAATGCGGCAGTTCAGGGTTTTCTTTCGCGGCGGCCAGACAGGCCTGCATCGCCGACAATGCGTTCTCTTTCAACTTGCTGAACGGAACACCGGAGGTATTGGCCGTTGCGTCCCGCGGATGGGTGGCAAGCCGTTCACACAGACGGCCCGATCCTGCATCCCCTTCGGCAGGCAAGGTGGCAATCAAACGGCTGGCATCGCCCAGATAGGTGCCATTCGGATATTTCTCGATGTAAAATTCCACCAAGGGCCGCATCCGGCTGCGCCGTGCCAGTTGCCACAGGCGTTCCTCCTGGGCATCGCGTTCCTGCGGGGAGTAATCGCGCGACAGGGTGGCACCGGGATTGGCGGGATCGAGAAAGGCCAGTACCTCAGCAACATGTGCCCCTTGGGGGTAGCGTTCGGCGTAAAGCTCCATCAGCTGCGGATCGCCGGCGTTTGCGGCAACCTGCCAGAGCAGCGTTTCGGCAGAACCGGCATCGGGGCGTGGGTCGAACCGGAACTGGCGGGTCAGTGAAGAGTTTTCCCAAGGAATCTGACGCCCGCCGGTGGCGGCCAGCACGTCCTTGCGCACGTTGATCATCAAATCCGA
Source organism: Sulfitobacter pacificus (assembly GCF_030159975.1). NCBI lineage: Bacteria > Pseudomonadati > Pseudomonadota > Alphaproteobacteria > Rhodobacterales > Roseobacteraceae > Sulfitobacter > Sulfitobacter pacificus. Next base: position 54,492 of record NZ_BSNL01000002.1, on the reverse strand, counting down.
GATATCAAGTCCGGGTGTATAGATATGACTGAGCAGGGCAGAGGTAAAAAAGCTGTTTCGTCCAGACCCATCATAGGCAACATTGTCAGGCTGGGTGGCAAAAGAGATCATAAAGTCACGCGCGTTGCCGATCCGCGCCAGTCCTTCGGAGACCGCGGCCACGGCCCCCTCAAACGGATCGTTGCGGCAGGCATCAAGGAAAACAAATTTGATGCCCGGTGCCTGTTCCATCTTGCTTAAGATATCGGTCAACCGGATGGTTTGGTCCTGCACATCCTGTGGAGTCTGGATTTCGGCATCCACCGGCACCAGGTAGTTTTGCCCGCCGACCTGAAACCCGTGTCCGGCATAATAGAATAGCGCCACATCAGCAGTATCGAGGCCGGCGACAAATTTATCCGCCAGCTCCGACATTTCCGCGCTGGTCAGATCGAGACCAAGCAGCACCTCAAATCCCAACCCCTCAAGTGCGACATGTAAATCCGTGGCATCATTGCCCGGATTGTCCAGCGGCGTGACCTGTTGATAGTCGGAATTGCCGATGATCAGCGCAACCCGGCGTTCTTGCGCCTGTGCCTGCAAGGGCAGGGCCACTGCAAACATCAGAAAGGCAATCGTGCGGATCAGGATCCTGCGCATTTGGCCCCCGGGGTTACAGTTCAACGGCGCGGACCAAAGATGTCTCTACCGTGTCAAACGCCTGTACGATCCGGGCACCGGTGCTGCGCTGTACGGCGGTCACTTCGGGATCTTCAGCGCGGATCAGCGAAATGGCTTTGCGGATTTCCGATTTGGCCGTGTTGATTGCGCCGATCGCTTCGCCAACCGCCTCGCGGCGGATTGCGCGGCGCTGTGCATCGGTGGTGGCGCTGGCCAGACGACGCTGGGCGCGGGCGGCTGAGGCTTTGATTTCATCCGCGGCGGTGCGGATCGTGGCAGATACGGTTTCCAGCCCTTGGGGCAGATCATTCACGATTTCATCCAAAGCATTGGCATAGGTATCCAGCGAGGCGCTGAGACAGGTCATGTAATTGTCAAAATCCTGATCAGCAGAGCCACAGGATTGGACCTGCAATTCAAGCTCTGTTGAAATCGTATCAACAAAATCTGCGGTTCTTTCCGCGTCTTGCAAGGTTTGTGAAGGCCCGCCGTTGCGGCCGGCTGATTGAATGCCGCCGGTGGCGCCCCGATCAGGGAAGGAAATGTTGATCGTGTCGCGCGGGTTGAAAATGGTTCTGCTGCCACCGGGGCCGGGAGTCACGGCAGGGGGTGCAATCAGGTTTTGCACAAAGAAGGTGCCGTTTTCTGTGGTGACATTGTAGTTTTCCAAACCTGTGCCGGTGACATCGCTAAGCTGGATGACGAACGGGCTGTCTTCAACTGTGGCGTCGGGGTTGGCACCGTCGCTGGTCAGGGTGACGCTGGTCACGGCGTCATCGTTGAACAGGGTGGCTGTTGTGAACTCTGTCCCGTTGAAGGTGAAAGGCTGATCAGGTTGTTTGAACTGATCCAGCGCGGTGACGGTCAGAGGGGCAGGGGTCACGGTAAAGCTGCCATCGGCGAAGACCAGCGTGTAATTCTCAAGACCGGTGCCTATGGCGTTGCTGGCGGTGATGGTGAAAGGCCCATCTCCAACCTGCGCGGTGCCATCCGCACCGGCACTGGTCAATGTCACACTGTCAACGCTGTCCCCTTCGGCCAGCCCGGTCACGGAAAATTCTGTGCCGTTGAAGGTAAAGACACTGCCGTAGACCTTGGTTTGATCCAGAGCGGTGATGATCAGATCGCCGGAGGCAACAATGAAGATGCCATTCACCAGGGTGATTTCGTAATTCTCAAGTCCGGTGCCCTGCGGATCAGTGATAAGGATTGCGGCTGCCGGGCCATCCCCGGTCAGGGGCGCATCAGCCCCGGCGGCGGCGCTGGACAAGGTTGCGCTGGTCACGGTGTCGTCGTTCACCAATCCTTCGACGGTGAATTCAGTGCCGGTAAAGGTAAAGACGGCGCCCAAGGATTTGCTTTGATCATCCGCTGTCACGGTCAGCGGCGCAGGGGTTACTTCGAGCGTGCCGGGGATGACGGTCAGAGTGTAATTGCTCAACCCGGTTCCGGTCAGGTTCTCAACCGTCAGATCATAGGTCGCCACATCTGCCGTTGCCGTTGCCCCGTCGCTGAGGATATCCGCGCCGGTTATTTCATCGGTGCCAAACAGGGTGTCTGTGGTGAAATCGATGCCTTCAAGGTCCAACTCTTCGCCATAGGTTTTGCTGGTTGCGTTTACGGTGAGGGTCAAAGGTGCCGGGACAACGGTGGCGTCTTTCGGGAAAGATCGCACATCAAAGACCTGTCCCAAATCGCTGGTGTAGCTGGTGGGGAAGGTAAAGGTGACATCGCCGACATTGGCATCGGACAAGACAATCTCGTCGACCATCACGGACAGGTCGCCGGTGTCATTCAACGGACCAAAGAGATAGTCAGCAGGCCCACCGGAAAAGATGCCAGCTTCGGCGGAAAAGCCGGTGGTGGTGCCGTTATATTCAAACTCCGGTATCGATTCTGTCGGGTCTGTTGCGGTTATGACTGGATCAATGGAATACAGCCGCGCCATATCAACGCCATCCTGTGGGATGGCCCAGGTGTTTGAAAAATCCCACCCGCCGGAGATGGCTGCACTGGTGAAGAGTTCGACATCCTGCAGGCTGGCGGTGGTTTCGCCAAAGGCGCCCTCGAACTGGCCAAAGCCGGTGGGGGTTCCGGTGATTTCACCCGACTGGCCGCTGAGGCTTTGGCCGGTGGTCTCGATATTCCAGAAAGAGGACAGAATGCTTTCGTTGGATGTGGTATCTGCGCCGACCAGCCCACCCGTCAGGGCGAAACCGCCACAACATCCCGGGATCAAGCTGACGGCACCTGTGGCAATCGCGTTCTCGATCGTGCCGCCAAAACGGTTTTCGCCGACCAGCCCGCCGATGGTTGCCTCGGCAAATGGCGCGGTATTGGCCGCAGTCACGGAGGCTTCGGAATAGGCGTCGCGAATGATGTCTTCACTTTCACCGACCAGCCCGCCAGCAAAACCTTCCTCGGCAAAGCGCAGGGTAACGCTGCCCGCGCTGCTGGCATTCAGAATGTCACCGTCGCTGATCCCGACCAGCCCACCCAGGCTGGTAACGCCCGCTGGATTGGCGTTGATGTCAGAAGGATCGATTGCATCGGTTACGGTGACATTTGCCGAGCTGTCCCTCAGAACGCCGAAGGGCATGTAACCGTTGATGCCGCCGCCCGCCTCACCATAGGAAACAACGGTGCCGGTCACATGGACGCCCTGTGTGAAACTGCCGTTGCTGCCGGCAAGGATGCCAGCGCGCCCGCCTGCAACATCCGCATCCAGAATGCTGAAATTCGTGATTGACGGGTTGTCGCCAAGTGATCCGAACAGGCCGGTATCACCACCGTCCGCTGCGGGATACTGGCGGATGAACAGATCGGTAATGGCGTGACGGTTGCCTTCAAAATTGCCGGAAAAGGACAGTGGCACAAAGCCGGAATTGCGCAGCCCGTTAGTCAGAGGGTCAAGCGACTCCCAGCCGTTTGTCGTGGATGCGTCGATGTCGTTGGCCAAAGCAAAGTTGAAAGAACCATGCACCCCTTGCAGCCCGTAAATATCGGTCAGCAGGAAAGGGCTGCCTGCGCCATCGCCACTGATGGCGCGCAGGAAATTGGCATTATCAAGGACAAAGTTGTCAGCGGTAAAGGAGGGCAGGCCGCTTCCCGGGAAATCCGTTCCGAGCTGAAGCCAGTCCCCTTCAACGATGTGGAACTGGGCGACATTGATGTCACCGTTTGTGCCGGTTTCGATGACTTGCGGGCTGGGCCCGGATGCACCCGGCGTTTCGGCTGCGGTCAGGCGGAGTTCGCCATTGGGGGCGGTAATAGGTGCGTTGATTTCAATGGCATTGGGCACCACAGCGCCAAATGCGGTTTCGGCGTTTAATGCCAGTGTTGTACCGCTGGACCATGTAATAGGCGCATTGATTTCAATCCGGCCATCGTCAGGACCGGCACCGGCTGTGGAGAGCAGAACATTGCCGCCTGCCAGATTGGCCTGCACCGTCGAGGCGAGGATGTCCCCGTCATTTCCGGTGTTAAATGCGACCACAAAGATATCGTTGGGATCCAGCAGCAGGCTGCCCCAATTGCCGTTTGCGGCACGGGTATCGGTGAAACCGCTATAGCGCAGGACCTCTTTGCCCGAGACTTCGACAAAGCCGCCATCGCCGGATTGCGCCCCACCCTGTGCAGAGATATTGCCGGTAAACTCTGTGCGGTTGTCGGACCATAAAACGATGCGCCCGCCGTCGCCCTGGGTTTCGCCATCAGCGCGGATTGTGGTGCCCGCATCGCCGCGAAGCTGTGCGGCGGTCATCAGGCCGGCAGCACCATGTGCATTGCCGCCGATGCGGATATTGCCGCCACCCGCTGCGCCGCTGGCGTCAAGCGTGGCCCCTTCAAGGGTAATATCGCGACCGGTGATGGTGATGTCGCCGCCCCGTTCAGGGCGCAGGGCAGGGCGCGCGGATTGGGTGACCTGAATGGCGGGTCGGCGGGATTGGGTGCGCACCTTGCCGGTGACCTTGACCCCACCGCCGCTGCCGCCGCCCAAGGTGACACGCCCGTTGCGGCCAGAAACACTGCGCGCCTCGATGACGCCGCTCATGTTGATGGCCTGTCGTGCCGCGTTGCGGGCGGTTGCTGCCGAAATCTGCACCGTGCCGCCATTGGCCTGAATGGTGCCGGAGTTTTCGATCAGGGCATCCAGCCCGTCGTCATCTGAATTGGTCGGGATCGCGACCTGCAGGAAACCATCCCCGGCCAGATCCAGTGTGATGCGTTCACCAGAGCCAAGGCCGACAAAACCCAAAGGTGCCTGAATCATACCGGAGTTCTTGACCTTGCCACCGATCAGCGCGGCATAACCGCCGGTCACAACCTGAATGCTGCCTTCGTTGACAACCGTGGCCGAAGATCCGTTGCCCTCAAACACCGTCTGGCCGGTCACAAAATCATCGGTGCGGATGCCCAGCGTGGAGGCCACAAAGCTGCCGGTGTTCACCGACCCTGTTGGTCCGATGAAAATGCCGTTGGGATTGACCACAAAGACCCGGCCATTGGCGTTGATCTGACCATGGATCTGGCTGGTGGTGTCGCCGGTCACCCGGTTGAGGATGGCGGAATTTGCGTTTGGCTGGTTGATATCCACACGGTTGCCGGCACCGACGGAAAACCCGTCCCAGTTTACGACTGCACGGTCGCTGCCCTGGTTGATCACCATGGTATTTGTATTGGGGGTGGCGATGGTGGCGGTGCCATGCACAACGGTCCCGCCGCTTGGCAGATCCTGTGCGGTGGCCCAAACCGGTGTCAGCGCAGTGGCAATAGCCAAAGCGTTGCGGGTAAACCGGCGGCGCGTCTGCCCCTTAGAAGCGGAAGGAGCCTTGGATGCTGAAGCGGTTGTTGTCCGGCAGGTTGTCATCGCGGGTTCCTCTTGCGTATTCGATCCGCACGGTTGCGGTCGAGAAATTGGATTTGCTTAAACTGTTCAGCTCAACGCCGATTCCGACGGAGGTGGCAGACAGGTCTGCGACCTCTTGGGCAGTGGGTGATTCCAGCGATACGTCGCCGTAGGCCCCGAAAATATATGGGCTTATTAAAAGGGGTGTATCGCCATAGCTAACCTGCTTTGGCATGGAAATCTCTGCGCGGGCGACAAATCCGCTGTCCCCTTTGATGGCACCGGCATCAAAGGCAGACAATTCCTGACTGCCGGCAATGCCGAACTGTTCTGCGGTCAACAGGGGGTCGCCAAAGGAGGTCTGCATGCGTCCGGCCAGCGAGAAATTGAACCTATCATTGATCGGACGGCGGATACGCCCGGAAAGGACCAGTTTGGTAAATTCGGCATCCGCCCCTTGTCGCGACAGCGGTGTGCCGCCCCCGACATCGGCCAGCGTACGCGCGCCCAGAGCGTCGATGCCATGTGACAGGGATGCGCCCGCCTCGATGGCAGCGCCGCCTTCGGTCAGCCAGAAACCGTCCAGCGCGGCGCGCAGAACCGTGGTTTCATCCTTGTACACCGGTGTGCGGGTATTGCCGGCCCCGACGAGGAATTGTTCATCTGACTGCCGGTCCAAGGTGAGTTGGCCGGAAATATTGCGGTTGCGGCTACGGATGAACGGGTAGAACAGGCGCACCGATGTGCGGTCAAAACGGCTGGTTGTTGGCAGCGGCAGCGGATCAGGTGCGGTGCGGCTGTCGGTGGCTTCGATGTTGAGGGTCAGACCCTTGTATCCCAGGGGCACCACACCCCCAACTGAAAGCGTGCGCACCCGCGGGTCACTGCCGAAGAAAGCCCCAAGACCGTTGGCATTGTCGCTGGCCGGTGAACCGGAAATACGGGCATAGAAGGTTTCACCCAGATTGAAGGGAGAGTTCACCTCAACCCCGGCGCTTAGATTGATCGGGCCGAGAGAACTGGCGTTGGCATTGTCAAAAGCAAAGAAGCCGGTGACGGGCCGGAATTCGGGTTGTAGGATCAAAGAAGTGCCACCGGGCGTGGCCCCCGCAGCCAGCGCTGAGCCAAGCGATACGCCATAGGTATCCCCGGCCAAAAGCAACTGTCGTTCGATTTCGGGCAGGCGCAAACTGCGCTTGCCGACAAGGGGATCGGTGATGCGGCTGATGCGGTTGCGCACGGGGGCGGGGACATTGGCCGTGTCGACAGTTTCGACAAACCCGTCGATGACGACAATCTTAAGCCGCCCGCCGTCACGCAATTCCTGTGCCGGAAGAACCACACGGGCCAGCACAAAACCGGCTTGGGTATAGGCGGTTTCAAGATCCGAAGCGGCGTTGAATATTTCAGCAACAGTGATGGTTTTACCCGACAGCCGCGCCTTGGTCGCCGCGTTGACCTCTGCCATCTGGGGTAGACCGTCGGTCAGGGTGACACCTGACAGGTTGATCAGCAGTTTTTCTGCCCCTGCGGGTGGTTTTGTCCCGCGCGCCCCGGAAAACACCACCGCCCCTTTCAGACGTTGTGCATCGGGGGCAAAGGAGGAAGGGGCGATATCACTGGCGGTCTGGGCGTGTAGCTGTGGCACTGCACCAAGAGACACAGCGGTGCCCAATATCAATGCGGCAAACAATTTGCTGTGCTTTGATGGCTGCCCTTGGACGGCCGCTTTGCACATAGAAAAAATGGGCTCCGACACAACAGAACTCCCGGATAAAATAGGGTTAGAAAAATAGTTTCGAAAAATTGCCGTTAAGTCAACTTAGCACTCATGGCAGAGAGCCGTAAACAGTGGAATTGCGTAAGGGCCCTCTCAAGCTGAAGTATTCTTGCCACTGCCCTCGTTTCGGAAAATACTTGCAATGCGACGGATGCTGGTTTTGACTTGGTCCCAGACTGCCACGCAATTTTTCAGATTTTATTTTTTCCGGCGGTCGCCAAACGTTTATTTAACGACGTTCTTTTGGAGGACAGTGCAATGGCAATCGAAGGATTGACCCAGCAGCAAAGCAATTTCATTGAGCGCTTTTTGAAAGTGCCCAAGGTTTTTAACCGCAAGGCGAAAAAGCAGGCACGGCGCGAGGCGACAGAGCAGTTTCGCCTGTTCAATGCAGAGCATGATCTGCTGCGCGATGAGATCGCCGGAGTCGAGGACCCTAACCTGCGCGCGGTGTTCATGGCGCGGTTGCGGGCAGCGGAGGCGATTGTTGAAAACGATCCCAAGGCGTTGAATTTCGAAGGTGGACACCAACAGATTGATGATGTGCGTGCTGATTTGCTGACCCACATCAAAAAGAATGATGCGGTAAATGCCCACGCCCAGCTTGAGAAAGCGATGGCGCGGATGGAGAGTGAAAATCCCGCTGTGGCAAAGGATGGCCCCTTTGACGGGCAAAGCGATATTGCCCTGACATGGGCCTTTATCGAGGAAAAGTTTGCCAGCGGTACAGCAACGGATAATCCCAAGGACCTTGACGCGGCGCTCAAGGCGATGGGGCGTCTTGAAGTGATGATGCGGAGTGCAGAGAAAGCGGATCAGAACCCGTTTGAACAACGGGTTGAGGCGCTTGCCAATGTGAAGGCCTCTGCACAAAAAGGGTTGTCGCCAGAGGTGCTGGCGGCACGCAACCGGTTAAGTGACACCCATAACCAGCTGGAGGCCTTGCGCCAGAAACTTGCCGCGCAGTTCGAGGCCGATACTGTGCCGCTAGCCCTGCGTATGGGGTGTCAATCGGTACAGAGCAAACTGGATGAAGCCACAAAAGCGGATGTTGGTGATCTGGCGGATCTGGCTGATGATGCCGAAGCGGCGCATCAGGTTGTGAACCGGGATTCACAGAAACTGATCGCTCAAGCGCAGGAATGGGTTAAAGACAACGCGGCTTTCCAAGTGCGCTATCAGGTGATGCTCGCGCATCCCTATGCCAAGAATAAATATGTGAAACTCAAGTTCGAAGAGATCACAACCGCCTATACCGCCGCGGCGGATAAGGCCAAGACCCATGAATATACGCAGGCCAGCCAGCAGATCGCAGTTGTGCGCAATGATCTGAAAGACACGCTTGATTTTGCGGATGACTTTGCGAATTACGCTACTGTTTTCAATGCCCGCAAGGCGCTGTTGGCCAGCCTACCTGCGCCGACGAGCTATCCCGTGGCGGCGCTGCGGGCGGATCATACGGCGGCAATCCAGCTGTTGCCCCGCGCGGAAGCTGCGCGCAAAGCGGGTCAGATGAGCGGTGCATTGACCCTGCTGAACAGCATCCCCAAGGCGGTGGATGAACTGCTTGAGACGAACCGCTTCGCGTCCAACTACAAAGAAATGAAGAAGAACTGGGAAGATTGGCACGCCCATGTCCTAGGCAATGTTCCCGCGACTGCGCAGGCTTTGCTGACGGCAGATCTGGAATATGCGGTGAGAACTGCAGCGCAGGCCGATGATGATGCGGCGGCGGGCAATTATCGCAAGGCCTCTGCCGCGTTGAATGCACTTTGTGCCTTTGCCAAACAAAGCTTGTTCGAGAAGGGTCAACTGATCGCCCAGTATCAGACCGAGAAAAGCGAATTCAAAGCCCGCGCCCGTGCCATACGCGCCACCAAGGGTCCTGAGGGACGTATTGCCATCGAGGGATATCATCAGGGTCTTGTTGGCGATGACATCAAACGCAAGGCCGCCGAGGCGAGCGGAGATTTCAAGCTGGCCCTTGCCATGTGTCTGCGCGGCAAGGACGATCATGACGCCATGCTTAGGCTGGCGGGGCAGGCCAAAGCCTATATCGCGGAAGATGCGAAGTTTCAGGCGGCGTTGGCCAAACTGAAAACGGCAACCTCGCCCGATGCGATGGAGGCCAAGCAGAACGCCAGAGACATGAAAGACAATGCTTTTGCCGCGACCGAAAGGGGCAATTGGCTGGCTGGGACAAACCTGCTGGAGAACGCGAATCTGGAATTGAAACGTGCGCTTGATGACTTTGAAACGGCCAGTCTGATTGATGGTGCGCAGGGCGGTGGGGACAAGATTACTTTGACCTCTGATACCGAATTCGGGCCGGTTTATGCGGCGTTTTCCAAGGTCCTTGCCCATGTGCGATCCCTTGATAAATATGATGTTTTTGAGGATAAACTGGATGCTGCGGACGCTTCGGCTAAATCTGCCGAGGCATTGATGAGCAAGGACCTGACCCGCGCGGAAAACACCCTGAACGATGCGGTTGCAAGCTGTCGGCGGATTGCCAAAATCTGTACTGAATCAATCGGATATACGGCGCAAAAACTATCGGCCAAAACGGTGATTGATCAGGCCAAAAGCGAGAACGCGCAGAATATTATCGATGCCGAGGTGAAAGAGGCCGAAGACAGTTTCGCCGCCGCAGAAAAGGCGGTGCAAGCACCGGCGTATGATTATGCCGCTGGGATCAAACTGCTTGGCACCGCGCAGGCCGCGGCGCGCAAGGGGTTGGGGGCGATGCAGCTTTTCACCGGCACGATCGAAGATGCGCGCAGCAAGATGACCGCGGCAATCAACGCCTATACTGCGCCTGATGTGACACCGTATCTTGACGGCCATGCTGCCCGTATCAGGACAATTCTGGATGAAATGAACGCGGATTTTGACCAGCGCAAGTTCACCGATGCACAGGCGAAAGCGGCCAAGGGTGTCGAGCTGGCGAGTTTTCACACGACAACTTGCGCGGACTGCAAAGAGGCGGTTGGCGTCATGTGGTATTTTGCACCTGCAAGATTGGGTGCAGAAGTGGGTCATGCGACGACAACGCAGGAAGAGGCGATGAAGGCCAATTTGCTGGCCTCGGCGCAGGAGGCGATCAACAAGGGCAGCTTTGGGGCGGCTCACAAGATTGCTTCACAGGCCTATTGGGTGATGATGGGTGCCCGCAAAAAGGCAGAAGCATTTGATCTCTATCTGCCGGTGAAAATCGACCATCAACAAAAGCTGGAAGACCTTGAGGCGCGTTCAGTCGTTGCCGCCGGGCCGGGACATGATGCGGTTCTCGCCTTGCGGGCGCGGTTTGACGCGGCGGTGGTTCAGGACCAGTTGGAAAACTTTGGCGGGGCGCTGAAACGGCTTGACGGGTTCGACGCAGAGGTGACTGCGGCGTCGGCACTTCTGGATATTTACGACCGCTATCTGTTGCGCCAATCGCAGGCGGTGCAGGCGCTGGACCGTGTGCGCAGCATGAAATCACCAGCGATTGAAACCCTGCTGACCCGTTTGGAGGGCAAGGAGCGCAATGCAGAGCGCAAAGGCCAAGGGTTTGATTTTGCGATCGCAATCGCGCTTTTTGAGGAGCTGAAAGCAGAGTGTGACGGGGCCAAGGGCGCGGCCGATGCGGTTGATCAATTGGCGGCCATGACGGCGGATATCAAGGACCTGCCAACAGAGGATGCTGACGGCCTGTTGGCGGCAATTTCCAAGGCGCGCCAGACGTTGGATGGGTTCAAGGGGCAGATGTCAGCGATGTATGCTCATGGCGAAATCATGGAGAATGAGGCAAAGCTGAAGAACGCTGAAACGCTTGTCCCAACCGATTTTGACGCCGCCCGTGTGGATCTTGAAGCGGTGGTGGATGCCTGTATAGAGATCACAATTCTGCTGGCACAATATGATCAGTTGAACGATTCCGCAGCGGTTGCGCGGGGGCTGGCTGATAAACTGCTGAAACGCGGTGCCGAGGCGGATTTCGCCCGCGATGAAATCAACGGGCGGATTGCCGCATTGGATCTGGCGATGTCCGCCGCGCGATTGTCGAAATCAAACCGCGCCCAAACCCAGATCGACGTGGAAGAGGCCATTGCTGCCCTGCGGGACCTGCGCAAGGTGATTGACGCCCATGCAGCCTATCTGAAAAACCGCGCACCCATTGAGCTTGCCATGACAACGCTGGAAAAGAGCAAACAGCGCCATTTGATCCGCGAGGATATGACCGAGTTGCGCAAATTGCTTGATACGGCAGCGACACGGGCGGCAGATCGTAAACACAGCTCTGCCGAGGCGGAGTTGAAAAAGGCGGTGATCCGCGTTGATATGGCCAAGCTACGCGCGAAACTTGCGACCAACCGCAAGCCGAAACCGGAAGACTTTGCCGCGATACTTGATGCGCCCGGCGGAATCGAAAACCTTGATAGTATTGTGGAAAACCTTGAGGATTCTGTGCAGCGCCGCGTCATGGCTGTTGCGTTTGAGGCGCGGTTCGGGTGCAAGCTGGATCTGAAAGAAGCCGATGACACCGGGACAGTTACGGATGTGGACCGCGATGGGCGGAAACTGCCAGCGGCCAATATCCGCAGGTTCTATGATGTGATGTCCAAACTGCCGGAAAGCAATACGTTGGATAATGACAGCATGCTGACCTTTGAACAGGTCGGCGGCAAAGGATTGGGTTCGGAGTATAATTCGCAAGAGAAAAAGGTGTTGATGCGCGATGGTGACGAAGCGGAATCACGCATTTACGGTATTTCGATCGAACATGAGATTGGCGAAATTGACGAAGATGCCCTGCCCAAACCGGGACAGGCGCGCACCGGGTTCAGCTGGAATACCTTGCATGAGGTGGGCCACGCGGTGGATGACAAGCTGGGCTATATGAAAAAGCACGGCGCGCGGCTGGCTGGTTGGAAGGTTTATGGTGCCGACGTCAAGGAACCGGCCAAGATCATTGCGGATCAGTTCAATTTTGATGCTGATTACGTGGCTGAATACATGATGGGATCAGCGGGGCGTAAAATGCCGATGCCGGACCCTGTTGGTTGTGACGGCGAGGAATGGCGTCGCCGGATGGAGGAATGCCGCAATTTTGTGGACCGCGCCCGCGAGGGGAACAAGCCGTGGCAATCCGCCAGCGTTGCGGCGGCCTGTGCAATTGGCAATTACACCTATGTTGAAAGCTATGAAGGGAACTGGGCGAGATACAGCACGGACCAGCGTAAATATGCGGTTTCGGGCTATCAATTCCGCGCACCGGGTGAATGGTTCTCGGAAATCTATGCTGCTGTAGCCTCGGACCGGTTGAATGACAATCACCCGCACCGCGAAGAGATTGCGAAACTTTGCCTGAAGGAAGATGCCTGATGTCCCTGTTCGAAACCACATCTATTCAATGCCCGGTGTGCGACACGCTGAGCGATTTTCAAGCCGCAGGCAGTGTGAACGCGGACCGCCGCCCTGATCTGCGTGAGGAGATTCTGGACAACAGCTTTCAGAACGTCACCTGCCCGTCATGCAACGAGATGATGCGGCTGGAGCCGGTGGTGAATTATCTGGACGTTGAACTGGGACTGTGGCTGGCGGCCTATCCTCCACGTCAGATTGGCGAATATCTGGCGCTGGAAGATGAGGTGCAGATGCTGTTTGACGAAAGCTATGGTGCGGCGGCATCAGCAAGTGCGCAGGAGGTTGGGGCGGATTTACAGCCGCGTCTGACCTTTGGTTGGCCCGCCACCCGTGAAAAGCTGTTTCTGCGCAAGGAAGGGCTGGATGATGTGGTGATTGAGATGCTGAAGCTCGATCTGCTGCGCCGCCTGCCCGAAGCGCCGCTGCGCCCCGGGGTGGAGCTGCGGGTGACATCAGTGAGCGATGATGCGCTTGGCTTTGTCTGGATCGAAACTGCCAGCGAGGAAATTTTGCAGGCGTTCGAGTGTAACAAGGCCCTGTTGGTAGAGATTGAGGGCAACCTTGACGCATGGGCAGCGGTGCGCAGCGATCTGACACGGGGGCTGTTTGTCGATATGCAAAAACTCTATCTGGGCGAGGGGAGAGATGCAGCCTAGAGCGGTTTTCGAAACGCCCTAATTGGCCGCAGTCGTCACAAAGAAATACACCCATTCCCCTTTGAAATCAGCATGTTCCGTACGAGCGGCGGCGACTTTCTCCTTTAGCCATTCCAGATAGGCACCGGCCGGCTCGACAAGGGGGCGGGTGCCCTCGTACAGCGGGGCAGAGGCCGCAAAGGCGGCTGCGATCTCTTGCCCGTAAGGCGGGCCGATGGTCACAAACAACCCCGGCGCATCGGTATTTTCTGCACCGATTTGCAGGGCTGATTTCGGCTGAACCGCTTGCAAGGGTGCCCGGTCGTTTGGCGACAGGTGGATCACATTTCCATCCGCATCAAAATAATCAACATAGACATAGGCCGGATAATCAGGTGCGGTCAGCGACATCACCAGCGGATCACCCGCGACATAGCGAAAGGCGCGGGCATGGGTGTCGGCACCGACGATCAAAGGGTTGGTGATCTGGTCAGTGGATTGCGGCAGGCCAACATCGGCAATGCCGGTCAGCGCGCCGCATTGTGGGGCAGGCAGCACCAGAAGGTTTTCCGCAACGGCGATATCGCTGCCCATCTGTGCCTGCAAGGCGGCAAGTACCGGTGCGCGCTGGCTGGCGTCTGGCACATGGCCTGTCACGTTCAACGTTGTTGTTTCCGGGTCAAAAGTGACCTGCATGCGCGCGCAGGGCAGGGAAAGCGCGGCGCCAAGGCTGTCGCGTAAATCCGCGCCAGAGGCCGCGCTTGGCTGCATAAAACTTTGGAAGGCAGCAAAGGAAACCGGATCAACCGGGCCGGCGGTGGGGAAGGCAAGCATGGCTTTGGTTGTTGTCACATCCGGTGCTTGCTGAGGTGCCGTGATATTGGCAGGGGGCTGTTGGGAAGCGGGTATGCTGTCGGGGGTTTGCGGCAGACCCGCCAGCAGCACAGGGGCGCTAGATGCAAGGGGAGAAATTTCTGGTGATTGTGGCAGAGTGGTGGAAACAGGAGGCGCGTTTATCGGCGTTTTGGTAACTTTGATCGGCGCAGAATTAGTTTTGAAGGCAATGGGTTGAACCGCGTCTGCGATTTGTGAGATTGGGTTCTTTGCGGTGGTTAGCGGGACTGCGGGTTGCGCGGCAGAAAGCATTGGCGGGGGTGTTTGCAGAACTTCGGCGGGGGCGGTTTGCGGTTCTTGGGCGTGAAGGGAAGTAGAGGGCGCAGCTTGGGCCTTGGCCTGTGATTGCGCAACTGTGCCATTATCCAGTTTGGCCCCCTTTGCAGCCCCCTCAGTCGCTGTTTGCGATTGTGGCTCCTGCGCGGTCGCTTCGCTGCGCGTGACGGCCTGTGCCTCCACATTCAGACGGCTTTCGGGGACGGGTTGATCTGCAATCGGTTGTGGCTGCATCGCGGCCATCAACGCCGCCGCAACGCCAAGGTTCAGGGCGAGGGAGGCTGTGCCACCCAAAACCCATATGCCTGCTGAGCTCCTCATGGGTTGGCCGGTGTCACAACAAGGGCCACCTCCCGTGCGCCCGCCGCTTCTAGCGCGGCAATCACCGGCAGGATGTGGCGCAGCTCTGCCGCGTGATGGGCGTTGATCCGCACCAGTGTTTCGGGGTTTTGGGCGATGCGTTGCAACAGCAGATCCAGCGGCGCATCTGTCGGGGCACCATCAACCGCCGTGTCTCCTGTTGCACTGACCGACAGGGTGACGCCGCCCGCTGGCATGTCCGTACCGGTGGCGGCGATGGGGGGGGTGACATCAAACGGGGCCGTTGCGTCCATACGGCCAATCAACATGAAAAAGACCAGCAGGAAAAACACCACATCAATCAGGGCGATGATTGTTTCGGGGGCTTGTCGCTGGGCCGGGCGCGTTAACCTCATGGGCGTGCCTCAAGGCGGATCACCCGCACCTGCCGCGCACCCGCTTTGGTGGCTGCATCCATCACTGAAACAAGGGCCTGTGTCCGCGCCACGCCGGTGGGCAGGATCATCACCGGCAGGGTAGGTTCGGTATTTAACCGAGAGCGAATAAGCGCATCAAATTGCTCAAGCGACATGGGTTTTCCCTGGATCACCGGCTGTCCGTCCGCACCAATCCGCACCAGCAAAGGCTGTGCTCTTTCCCCGTCTGTGATTTGACGGGCACCACTGTCTTGTGAAACCGCGGGGATCATGTCGAGGTTCAGATAGGTAGAGGTGACCATGAAAAACACCAGTAATATCAACAGGACATCGATCATCGCCACCAATGAGATCAGCGCAGGTGCCGGGCGCGGGCGTCTGAGGGTCAGGGCAGGGGCGTCACTCATTGTCATGCTCCGGTCCGGTTCAGGCGGCGTTCGGGTCTTCCTCAACCAACATCAACCGGCCCACTGAATTTTCGATCATCTGTGCGGCACTTTCTGCACGGGCTGACAACAGTGTCGCGCCAACAGCTGCCGGAATTGCAACAAGCAGCCCAACAGCGGTGGTCAGAAGCGCCTGCCAGATACCGCCGGCAAGGATCGACGCATTGGCCGCACCTTCGGCCATTTCCAGCGCCTGAAACGACTGGATCATTCCCATCACGGTACCAAGCAGCCCCAGCAGCGGGCTGATCATCGCGATCAGCTCCAGCACCCGGATCAGACTGTTCATTCTGGCAAATTCTTCATTGCCACGGCGCAGGAGTTCGCTGTGCAATGTGGACCCGGTAAACCCGCCTGCAAGTGATTTCATTGCATAGATCATCACCCGATCTGCTGGGCTTTTTCCATTTTTTACAACGTCTTGCGCCTGATCTTTTTCACCCTTTGCCCAAAGGGAAATCGCCTGTTCCCGCTGTGCCGCGCCTGATCGCGCGGGCAGGAGTTGCACAATTTTGACGAGGATCAGTGTGAGCGACAGGGCCGAGAGCAGCCCCAACACCACAATGATAATGCCGCCCGCCCCCAATGATCCCAGATCATATGACACCGCTATTTCACCAGTGCCGCGGCTGCGCGGCTGTGCAGGGTGAGGATGGGAAAGCAATCCATTTCATCGCCGTTTTGCGGACGGCAGGAAGTCAGATCATGTAGCAGGATTTCAGAAATATCTTCGCAAGCGATTTCCGGGATTTCAAACAGTTTGAGAGTTGTGCGGCTGACCGGCAGGGGTGCTGCGTCAATGGACAGCAGACGGTCGATCACACCCTGGGTGTCCAGAATGGCCAGTGACATTTCGAAACCGTCAAAGCTGTTGTTGGTCTCGTTACGGAACAGGAAAAACGCACTGCATCCGCCGGTGTCTGATGCTTCTACTTTGTTCAGTTCAACCGTCAGGCCACTGGTTTGAGCGGATGCAACGATTGGCAACAGCAACCCGAGGGCAAGAGATAAGCCTTTGAAGAAGTTGGATAACATCACGGGGCCTCCTTTGAAGGTCAGGCAGCAAGGGCGGTTTCGACACCAAAGAGGGCGGTCAAGGCGGTGTTGCGAATGGCGGTATTGGTAAAGCCGTTGTCGTCCACCGATTTGAAGAACTCATTGTCCAGGGTGCTGCGATAGGTTTCGATGATCTTGATCGCCTCACCCTTCAGTTTTTCCCGCTCGGGGCCGTCAGGCGTGCCCAGCAGCGCATCAAGTGTGCCCTCCAGAGAGGCATCAATTTCTTCGATATAGTCGAATAAAACCTCGGTATTCTGGGCGATGTCCTCCAGCCCCTCGATGCCGCGCGTCTGTGCATCAATTGCCATTTTGAGCTTGGTCAGTTCCGCCTGTAGCCCGCTGCGGGTTTTGCTCCAGTCGGTGCGGGATTTACGGTAGGCAATGACATTGTCGGGCACGCCATCTGCCGCTTCTTGTGCGCGGGCATTGACGGGGGACATGGCGGCCGCCTTAAGCAGTTTGACGGTATTGGTGGCGGCGGCAACAGCGCTTTCATACTCACCCGCGTCAGCCTGTGATTTGGCAAAGTTGAACGCGCGGTTGATCGCATCCAGGTCACCCCGATTGGCCTGCATCGCGGCGTCCACACTGGTCTGCACCTGCCCTGACATGGCCTCCCATTTCTTCTTTGATTTGGCGGCTGCCTTGCCGTCATCCTGCGCGGATTCCTCTGCCGCTTCGGCCTGCTGGTTGTCATCTTCGGCCGCGTTTTCATCTGCGGCTGCCTGTGTGTTTTCGTCAGGGTCAGCAGCCTTTTGATCCGGCGTTTCAGGCAGGTTTTCCAAGGCGGTTTCCGCCTCACTCAACAGGGTCTCAGCAGTGGCGACATCCTGGGCCTTGATCGCTGCAAGTGCTTGAACAAGCGTCTTTTTAATGGGCGCAGTTTCGTCACCCTGTACCGCATCGACGGCACTGCGCAGGGCGGCGGCACGGGCGGTTACCCCGGACATGTCCGGGGTGTCCTTCGCCTCCTGCGTTTGTTGTTCAGGCTGGTCGGATTTGCCTGCGTCCTTCGTGGCGGCAGCGCGCGCTTGCGCTTTGGCAAGGCCGGCTTCGATCTTGGTCAGGGTGGCGTCGGCGGTATCGAGTGAGCCTGCCTTGATCTGGGCCACGACCGCACCCGCCGCCTTGCCAAGCGGTGCCCCGGACTTGCCCAAGTCCGCGATTGGTGCTTGCAAAGCGCGCAGGCGTTCGCTGAGCGCGGCACGTTGGGCAGAGGTGTCAGGCGCATCCGCAGCTTCTGCGTCCTGTTGGTCCGCCGGTTCTGGGTCGGGCATATTTGCTTCGGGCTGCTTGCCATCCTGAACCTGCGTGAACCGGCCATCGTTTTCAGGTGCAGCCTGATCTGCCGCTGCTTGTTCCGGCTTTGGCTCCGGTGTTGCGTCTTGCGCAGGTGCGGCTGCCTTTTGCGCCTGTTCTTGCTGTTCCTCATCCGTCAGATCGGCCTCAAGCACTGCGCCATCAAGATCGAGCACTTCAATGCTGAAAGAGAAATCCAGCTTCTTGAGGTATTTGCGCAGCTTCTTGGCCAGCCCGGGCAATTCCTTGGCCACCTTTATCGAGAACTTCTTGCCCTCCAGCTCAAAGGTGCCTGCCGCAACTTTGGTGCCTTTGCCTTCCTTCTTCGCGATCCGGCCCAGAACATCCGGTTGTTTGATCCGGTCGATGATCATCAGATCCTCGTCTTTTGGCCCCGGATTATAGGCAAAATTCATCGGGCGTTTTTTGCCCATCATCACCATTTTTTTGAGCTCTTCGGTCTTCATCGGGACATAGGCCAATTTAGATTCCTCTCGTTTTTTGGTGGAAAGCCATTGACATAGAATTGACGATAAGGCTGACTACAGGTCAACCTTGCATTTTCCTTCATGCAATTTCGATGGGGGACAGAGTGTTATTTTATTTATTGTTTTTAACCGTTTGTGATTTTGTGATCTATGAACTTGGACTGCGCCGCTGCTGCCGATCACATAAAATCCAGCTTTTGGGGGGCTAGAAATGGACGTTGCTAAGTTGCTTGAACCCCATGGGGATGACGAGCCGAGCGGTGAAAATCTTGAGTATGACCCCGGGTTTGTGGACATGGAACTGGCCGCGCAACCCGGCGAAGAGAAGCAAGAAGGCGACAAGATTCTTGAAGCCGAAGACCCGGACTTTGGCGATGTTGTTAAAAAAGCTGTGGCGGTACTGGAACGCAGCCACGACATTCGCGCCGCTGTGTTTTTTGCGGAAGCGACGCTGCATACCAAAGGGCTGACCGGGTTCGCCGAAGCGACCGCTTTTGTACGTGGTTGCCTTGAGACCTACTGGGACAGCTGCCACCCGGAACTGGATGAAGACGACGACAATGATCCCACCATGCGGATCAACGCGGTTCAGGGGCTGAACGGCGGCGACACGGTGATCCGGGCCTTGCGTAAGGCACCGCTGACTGAAAGCCGAATGTTTGGCAACATGGGCTTGCGGATGATCGAGATTGCTGAAGGGACCGCGACGGCCCCGGCTGGCATGGCAGAGGTGCCCGATAGCGCGGCGGTAAACGCAGCCTTTCAGGATACCGATTCGCAAATTCTGTCAGATTTCCTTGCCGCGGCCTTGAGCGCACAGGCGGATCTCAAGGCGATTGACGCTATTTTTGTTGAGAAAACCCCAGGTCAGGGCCCGGATCTGGAAGATGTGCAAAAGGTTCTGAACCAAGTTGTGCGCCGCCTTTCCGAAGTGGTTGGCGGAGATGCCGTTGTCCCCGAAGAAGGGGCCGAAGTTGCAGCAGGGGACGCACCCGCTGCGGGTGGGGCACCGGCGGCTGCGCCAAGTGCCCCTGCCGGGATTCAATCCCCCTCTGATGTGTCGAACGCGCTGGACCGGATCATCAGTTATTATGAACGCCAAGAACCTTCCAGTCCGATGCCGATCCTGCTGGAGCGCGCCAAGAAACTGGTTGGTGCTGATTTCCTGACGATCATGAAGGAAATTGCACCTCAGGGCCTGGAGCAGGCCAAGAATGTTGCGGGGATCAGAGGTGATTAACCTTTCCGCCAACACAAATTTGTTTTTCACCGCAGGGCCTCCCCTGCATTTTATTATTCAAGACCAAGGAGCCCTTCATGGCCGGTAGTTCCCAAAAATTCATTGCTCGCAACAGGGCCCCCCGCGTCCAGATCGAATACGATGTGGAGCTTTATGGTGCCGAGAAAAAGGTGCAATTGCCGTTTGTCATGGGCGTGATGAGCGACCTTGCCGGTAAATCCGAAGTTGAACAGCCTGCGGTTGCTGATCGCAAGTTCCTTGAGATTGACGTTGATAACTTCGATGACCGGATGAAGTCGATTGCGCCGCGCGCCGCCTTTACCGTGCCCAATACCCTGACGGGTGAAGGCAACATGGCAGTTGATATCACTTTCAACAGCATGGATGATTTTTCCCCGGCTGCGATTGCGGCCAAGGTTGAGCCGCTGGCCGAGCTGCTGGATGCGCGCACCCAGTTGAGCAACCTGATGACCTATATGGACGGTAAATCCGGTGCCGAGGATCTGATCAGCAAGATCATGCAGGACCCGGCGCTGCTTAAGACCTTGGCGGCACAGCCAAAACCTGACGCGAAAGAGGAGGGATAACCCATGGCTGAAGAAGACGTCCAAGTAGAAGCAGCTGGCGGTGAAACGGCATTTGGCTCCTCCGAGTTTGAAAGCCTGCTGCAAAAGGAATTCCGTCCAAAGTCCGATCAGGCCAAGACGGCGGTTGAATCTGCGGTCAAGGCATTGGCGGAACAGGCGCTGAGCAATACGGCGCTGATTTCTGACGATGCGCTGCGCTCTATCGAAGGCATTGTTGCCGAGATTGACAAAAAGCTGACAGAGCAGGTGAATCTGATCCTGCACCACGAAGAGTTCCAGCAAATGGAAAGCGCGTGGCGCGGCATGCATTATCTGGTCAACAACACTGAATCAGATGAGAACCTGAAAATCCGGTTCATGAGCATTTCCAAGAAAGAGATGCACAAGACCCTGCGCAAATTCAAAGGCACGGCTTGGGATCAATCGCCGATCTTCAAGAAGCTCTATACAGAAGAGTTCTCGCAACTGGGTGGCGAACCCTATGGCTCTCTGGTGGCGGATTACCACTTTGACCACAGTCCGCAGGATGTTGAGCTGCTGGGCGAGATGGCCAAGATTGCCGCAGCCGGTCACGCACCGCTGATCACCGGGGCCAAGCCCGAGCTGTTCCAGATGGACAGCTGGTCAGAGCTGAGCAACCCGCGCGATCTGACCAAGATTTTCCAGACACCGGAATATGCGTCCTGGAAATCCCTGCGTGAAAGCGAAGACTCCAAATATGTCGGCCTTGCGATGCCGCGTTTTCTGGGGCGTCTGCCTTATGGCGCCAAAACCGAACCGGTTGAGGCTTTTTCGTTTGAAGAAGATACCGACGGGTCGGATCACAGCAAATATGGCTGGATCAATGCGGCCTATGGGATGGCGGTTAATATCAACCGCTCGTTCAAGGAATACGGCTGGTGCTCGCGCATTCGCGGCGTGGAATCCGGCGGTACGTTGGAAAACCTGCCTTCGCATACTTTCCCAACGACAGATGGTGGCGTGGACCAGAAATGCCCCACGGAAATCGCCATCGACGACCGGCGCGAAGCGGAGCTTGCCAAGAATGGCATGATGCCGCTGATCCACCGGAAAAACACGGACGTTGCAACATTTATGGGCGCTCAGTCTCTGCACAAGCCTGCAGAATATGACGACCCGGACGCGACGGCCAACGCAAATCTTGCAGCCCGCCTGCCTTATCTTTTCGCCACATGCCGTTTTGCACATTACCTTAAATGCATGGTGCGCGACAAAGTCGGGTCTTTCAAAAGCCGTCAGGATATGGAAAGATGGCTGCAAGAGTGGATCAACAATTACGTTGATTTCAACGCCGACATTTCGTCGGAAAACGAGAAGGCGCGGAAGCCGCTCGCAGCAGCAGAAGTTGTTGTCGAAGAGGTGGAAGGCAATCCCGGATATTACACGTCGAAGTTCTTCCTGCGCCCACATTACCAGTTGGAAGGCCTTTCGGTTTCATTGCGGCTTGTATCCAAGCTCCCTTCTGAAAAAGGCGCCTGATCCCTCGAATTAGCTTGGGGTCCGCCATTACGGCCTAACTTAAACTTAACAATCTTTTTGAAAGGAATAGCACAATGGCTGCTAATATGTTCATGGAAATCGACAAAATCCCTGGTGATGCGACCGAAGGGAACCATAAGAACTGGATCGTTCTGGAATCTGCTACCTTTGAACTGGAACGTGCGGTTGATATGACCGATCTGGGATCAAACCAGCGTGCACATGCCAACACCAACTTCCAGAAAATCGAACTGACGTCACAGGTTGGTAAAGCCTCCAACTTGCTGGCGCTGGCTGTTGCCAACGGCACGGTCAAGGATTCCGTCACGATGCACTGGTGCCGTTCCGGTGATGGCGACGGTGAAGGTCTGAAACCTTTTGCGATCTGGACATTCAAGAACGTGATCGTTGACAAGTTCAGCATCTCTGCCAGCGCGGATGGTATCCCGGAAGAGACGTGGTCACTGGCCTATGTTGGTGTGAAAATGGAATACCACCACACCGATCAGGCAACTGGTGCTCTGGCCAAAGAGAACGAATTCCTCTGGAACCTGCGTTCCGGCAAGATGGAAACCTATTCCGGCGATTGATAATGGCGTCGCGCGCGGTCGCCCGCGCGCGACCTTCCCTATTTGCGCCCTTTCTCCTCGCATCCTAACCCGAGCGGAGGCTGTCATATGACGCCCGAAGAACATCTTAAATCTGGCGATCTGGCTGCCACACTCACTGCATTGCAGGACAAGGTCCGCGCAGAACCTGCGGAAGCCAAGCTGCGCATTTTTCTGTTCCAGCTGCTGTGTGTTCTGGGCGATTGGAAGCGGGCGATTAATCAACTGAAGCTTAGTGGTGAAATGGATCCCTTGGCCCTGATGATGGCCCAGACTTATCGCGAGGGGATCATCTGTGAAGTCTACCGCGAGAAGGTCTTTAAGGGCGAAAAGGAACCGATGGTTTTTGGTGAGCCTGACCCTTGGCTTGCCCTATTGATCGAAGCGCAGAAAATGCTGGCCCAAGGCAAACCTGCCGAGGCCGCTGCCCTGCGTGAACAGGCTTTTGAACAGGCACCGACCAGTTCGGGGACCGTAAATGGCACCGCATTTGAATGGATCGCCGATGCTGATATGCGCATGGGCCCGGTGCTGGAGATTGTGATCAACGGGCGGTATTTCTGGCTGCCCTTTGCACAGGTTTCGAAACTTGTGATCGAAGAACCCGCAGATTTGCGCGATGCGGTCTGGACTGCCGCCACCGTGACCCTGCGCAATGGCGGTGAAGTGGTGGCCCTAATCCCGACCAGATATGCCGGCACGCCTGAGAATGGTGGCGACGCTGAAAAATTATCCCGCGCAACCAATTGGATAGACGCGGGTGGCGAAACCTTTGTTGGTGTTGGACAACGGCTGTTTGCAACCGATCAGGATGATGTTGCACTGCTTGATGTGCGCGAGTTGATCATCGATCACGGCCCGGATGAACCGGAAGAGGCTGCACAAGATGGCTGAAAAAATGCTTGCTGAACGGTTGCAGCCGTCCCTTCTGGACCGGCTGACCGACGAAGAACCAACCCAAAAGCAAGAAAGCCGTGCCCATCGCGCCATCGACATCACCCGCCTGCGCGAGATCATCAAGAGGGACCTGTCATGGCTGCTGAACACCAACAGCCTTGGCAAAGCGTTGGACTCCGAGAAATACCCAAATGCCGCGAAATCCGTGTTGAACTACGGTGTGCGTGAAGTGGCGGGTGAATATTCCACCTCTGTGCGGGCAGAGCTGATCCGCAAGTCGATTTTGAATGCCATTTCGGTGCATGAACCGCGCATCATCATGGGCTCCACCGCAGTTGAGTTGCGCACAGAACAAGCCAAGGGCGAAACCCAGATTGCGTTTGATATTCATGCCGATATGTGGGCCCAGCCCGTGCCGCTTGAGCTGTATTTGCGCAGCAAAGTCGATGTGACAACGGGTGAGATTTCGCTCGACAGGGTGGGGTAGGCGCGATGGATACCCGACTGCTCAGACATTACGAAAATGAACTGTCCTTCATGCGCGATATGGGGGCGGAATTTGCAGATGCCTATCCAAAGATTGCCAATCGCCTGGGGATGGAAGGGGTCGAGGTCATGGACCCCTATGTCGAGCGTTTGCTTGAAGGGGTCGCGTTTCTGTCAGCACGGGTGCAGCTGGAACTGGAAATGCAGTTTCCGGTTTTCACCTCGCACCTGCTTGAGATTATCTATCCGCATTATCTGGCACCCACACCCTCGATGATGATTGCGCAATTCAAACCTGACCTGTCGAATGCGGGTTTGAAAACCGGTTATGTCCTGCCGCGTCATACAACTGTACGCAGCCGTTTGTTGGACGGCGAACAAACAGCTTGTGAATTTCGCACCGCTCATAAAGTCACCCTCTGGCCGATCGAGATTTCCGAGGCAGAATATATCGACAGCCGTGGTGGTCTGGTTGCGGCGGGTGTCGGGACCAGCAGCAAGGCGCGCGCGGGCATCCGATTGCGGCTGAAGCGGTTGGACGGCGATCCGATTTCCGAACTCAGCATGGATGATCTGACGCTTTATCTGGATCGTCAATCCGGGCGCAGTTGGCAATTGCATGAACTGCTCTGCACCCAGACGGTTGGTGTTGCCGGGCGGTCTGCGGATCGGCGGGCGGATTGGACAATGGGCCTGCCCAAGGGCGCGTTGAAACAGGTTGGCCTGACACGGGAAGAGGCGCTACTGCCGACCCCGCGCCGCACGTTTGACGGGTATCGGTTGTTGCAGGAGTATTTTGCAATGCCCGAAAGGTTCATGTTTGTGAATCTCAGCGGTTTGCAACCGGCCCTGCGCAAGGCCAAAGGGGCAGAGGTGGATATTTACATCCTGCTGGGCGATGGCAACAAGGATCTGGCACCGGCCATCACACCCGAAGCCTTTGGTCTGAACGCCGTGCCCGCCGTTAATCTGTTTCGCAAACGCTGTGACCGGCTGCATGTGACGGCGCGGGATACAGAACAGCATGTTGTGCCCAACCGCACGGCGGGGCTGGATTTCGAGATTTACAATATCGAATCCGTCACCGGCATCAGTGGCGATGGTGCCGATGATGTCGAATTCCGGCCCTTCTATTCCGCAACGGATTTTACCGCCGCCGGTGATATGCACGCGACCTATTACACACAAAGCCGCAAGATGCGCCAACGCAGTGAAAAGGAACGGCTGCGCGGTGTGCGCACCTCTTATCTGGGATCGGAGGTTTACCTGTCTTTGGTGGATCGCAAACAGGCGCCTTATTCTGCCAAACTGGACCAACTGGCCGTCACCGCTCTTTGCACCAACCGTGATCTTCCGATGTTGCTGTCCACGGGAGATGACAATGTTTTCCACCTGCCGGAGGGGGGGCCGGTCAAGACGGTGCGCACCCCTATTTCGCCGACACGGCCGCATCCGACACTGGCACAGGGCGATACTGCCTGGCGTCTGATCAGCCATCTTTCACTGAATTACCTGTCGATTGCCCAGACCACCGATGGCAGCTCTGCTGAGGCGCTGCGCGAATTGATCGGGATTTACGCGCCTCTTGGCAACCGCGTTACCGAAAAGCAGCTTGAAGGGATTACTAATGTTTCAAGCCGGCCGATTGTGCGCCGGATGAGCGACGAGGTGCTGTCCACCGCCGTGCGCGGATTAGAAATTACCATAGAATTTGACGAGACTTTTTTTGAAGGCACCAGCGTTTATGTGCTGGGCGCCGTGATGGAGCGGTTTTTCCGCAAATACACCACCATCAATAGTTTTACTGAGACGGTCTTAAAGACCGAACGACGGGGGGAAATCGCCAGATGGCGACCGACAAGCGGCCTGGGCCAGACACTCTAGGACATTTCGCCAAGCTGGTGGAAAGCCCTGAAGAACATCATGTTTTTCAGGCCATGCGTGTGATTGATGCCGCCTATCCCGACGCGCCGCGTTTGGGGGAATCGCGCCGTCCGCGTGAAGATCGTGTGCGGCTGGGTCAAGAGGCCGAACTGTCTTTCCCGCCCTCAACCATCCGCAGTTTCAAACCTGGCACCGATAAGGTGCCCGGCACCATGATCAGCCGGTTTTTCGGATTGTTCGGGCCGCAGGGGCCGTTGCCGCTGCACCTGACCGAATACGCCCGCAACCGGCAACGCAACCATCGCGACAACACAATTGTTGCCTTTGCCAATATGCTGACCCATCGGATGATGAGCCTGCTGTACCGCGCATGGCGCAGCGGCAATCCGGCGCCCAGCTATGACCGTGGCGATGATGCCTTTGAGCAGCGGGTTGCGGCGATTGCCGGATATCGCGGGAACGGGTTTCAGGAACGTGACGCGATGCCCGATGTCGCGCGTCGCCATTTTGCCGCCTATATGTCGCAGGGCCCCAAAAACCCGGATGGGTTAATCTCCTTGATCAGTCATTTCTTTGATGTACCGGCAGAGATTGACCAGTTTGTCGGCACATGGCTGCATCTTGAACCGGATGATTGCTGGGAATTGGGCAGCATGGTCGGACTGGGCCAGACCACTAGCGTCGGCAGCAAGGTCTGGAGCCGCGCATCGAAATTCCGCATCCGTATCGGCCCGTTGAGCCGCGAACGTTATGAACGCTTCATGCCCGGTACGGATGGGTTTGACCGGCTTGAATCGATTGTGCGCAGCTATGTGGGAGACAGTTTGGACTGGGATGTGCAGCTGATCCTCAAAGGGGATGAGGTACCCAGATCGGTCTTGGGCGGAACCACCCGTCTGGGACAGACATCCTGGGTAGATATGAAACGCGAAGACGACACACCGCGCCCCGATGCAGAGGATCTTTTCCTCACGCCTCGGGGCCGGGTGGCGTGAAATGAATGATAGGGGGACGTTAAAATGAGCGAGATCAGCAGGGTCGCATTGTTTGGGAAGCTGAACAGCCTTGGATATAAAGCAGTGGAAGGTGCCACGGTCTTTTGTAAAATGCGCGGCAACCCCTATGTCGAAGTTGTGCATTGGATGCATCAGATTTTACAGGGTCAGGACAGCGATCTGCATCGCATTGTTGACCACTATGATCTGGATGTGGGCAAGATTGCCGCCGAAATGACCCGCAATCTGGACGGGCTGCCGCGCGGGGCCTCTGCGATTTCGGACCTGTCGGATCATTTGATGGACGCGATGGAGCGTGGCTGGGTTTTTGGTTCGCTGCTGTTCAGTTCTTCCAATGTGCGCACCGGTCATCTGCTGTTGGGCATGTTAAAAACACCGGCCTTGCGCAACATCCTCAGCAGCATTTCACCGGAGCTGGCCAAGATCAAACATGATGATCTGGCTGAGAATTTTCATGAAGCAACGGATGGTTCTCCTGAGGAACGCATGGGTGCGCAAGACGGGTCAACCACTGGCGGTGGTGCCGTTCCGGGTGAGGCATCCGATGCCATGTCCCCCGCGCAGATGGGCAAGGGCGAGGCACTTCAGCAATATTGCACCGACCTGACCGAACAGGCCCGCAACGGCGAGATTGACCCGATTGTCGGACGTGATGAAGAAATCCGCCAGATTGTCGATGTATTGATGCGCCGCCGGCAGAATAACCCGATCCTGACGGGTGAGGCGGGCGTTGGCAAAACCGCGGTCGTTGAAGGCTTTGCCCTGCGTATCTCGCGCGGCGATGTGCCACCCGCCTTGCAGGACGTGCGTCTGCTGGTGCTGGATGTGGGGCTGTTGCAGGCAGGTGCCAGCATGAAGGGCGAGTTTGAAAACCGCCTGCGTTCGGTCATCGACGAGGTGCAATCAAGCCCGACACCGATCATCATGTTTGTCGATGAAACCCACACCCTTGTCGGTGCTGGTGGCGCGGCAGGCACAGGCGATGCGGCCAACTTGCTGAAGCCTGCGCTGGCGCGCGGTACATTGCGCACCATCGGTGCCACCACATGGGCCGAATATAAGAAATACATTGAAAAAGACCCCGCCTTGACGCGGCGCTTTCAGGTGGTGCAGGTCGATGAACCCAGCGTGCCAAAGGCGATCATGATGATGCGTGGCATCGCTTCGATGTTGGAAAACCATCATAAGGTGCAGGTGCTGGACGAGGGGATCGAGGCCGCAGTTGCCCTGTCGGCCCGTTACATTCCCGCCCGCCAATTGCCGGATAAATCGGTGAGCGTGCTTGATACCGCCTGCGCACGTGTCGCCGTCAGCCAGCATGCGGTGCCCGCACAGGTCGACGATGCGCAGCGCAAGATTGAATCGCTGAACACCGAGTTGGAGATCATTGGCCGCGATGAGACTGCCGGGTATGACGTGGATGAACGCCGCGCCAAGGTAGAGGCGCAAAAGGCCGAAGTCGAAGAGCGGTTGACCGGGCTGCAAGCGGCTTGGGACGTGGAGAAAGAGATCGTCGCCGAAATACTGGACCTGCGTGCGCAGTTGCGGGCAGGAGGCGCGCCGGTTGAAGAGGGTTCCGAACTTGCGCCGGAAGGGGGCGAGGATGCGTTGGATGATGCTGCCCGCGCCGAGGTGATGGAAAAGCTGAAAGCGGCCAACGCCAAGCTGCACGAAGCGCAGGGCGAAAGCCCGCTGATACTGCCGATTGTGGATGAGCAGGCGGTCGCCAGCGTGGTCGGGGATTGGACCGGCATTCCGGTTGGCCGGATGGTGTCGGATGAACTGGCCACAGTCCTCAGCCTTGAGGAACATCTGGGCAAACGCGTCATCGGGCAGGATCACGCCATGGCGATGATCGCCAAACGCATCCAGACCAGCCGCGCGGGTTTGGACAATCCTAACAAACCTATTGGTGTCTTCATGCTGGCCGGGACGTCCGGCGTGGGTAAGACGGAAACCGCACTGGCGCTGGCAGAGGTGCTTTATGGCGGCGAGCAGAACGTCATCACAATCAACATGTCGGAATATCAGGAAGCGCATTCTGTCAGTTCCCTGAAAGGTGCGCCTCCCGGCTATGTCGGTTATGGCGAGGGCGGCGTGCTGACCGAAGCGGTGCGGCGCAAACCATACTCTGTCGTATTGTTGGACGAGGTGGAAAAGGCACACCCCGATGTGCATGAGATCTTCTTTCAGGTCTTTGACAAGGGCGTGATGGAAGACGGCGAGGGGCGCACGATTGATTTCAAGAACACATTGATCCTGCTGACCTCGAACGCGGGTTCTGATTTGATCATGGACCTGTGCAGCGACCCAGATCTGTTGCCGGAACCTGAAGGCATCGCCAAAGCCTTGCGCGAACCCTTGTTGAAAATCTTCCCTGCTGCCCTGCTGGGCCGCTTGGTGACGATCCCTTATTATCCGCTCAGCCCGCATATGATTGCAGAGATTACCAAGTTGCAGCTGGGCCGGATCAAGAAACGCGTGGAAAGCACACATGATGTGCCGTTCGAATATTCTGAGGCTGTGGTCGATTTGATTGTTGACCGCTGTCAGGAACTGGAAAGCGGTGGCCGCATGATCGACGCGATTGTGACCAACACCATGCTGCCCGACATTTCCGCAGAGTTTCTGCGCCGGATGATGGAAGGTAAATCGATCGAGAAAGTGTCGATTGACGTGGCCGACAACACCTTCACCTACGGCTTTAACTAAGAGAAAGGTGCCGGGACAGCCCGTTTTGTCCCGCCCCGACAATATCTGATGCGACGGAGAGAGTTTTGACAACACCCGACAAACCCCAAATGAACGCAAGCCGCGCGCGGGTCTATGATCTGGTGGAAAGCGAGTGGTTCAAGAATACCATTCTGGGTGTGATCATCTTCAATGCGATCACCCTTGGCATGTCCACATCCGACTATCTGATGGACCGGATCGGGAGCATCTTGTCCATTGTCGACAACCTTGTGCTTGTCATCTTTGTCGCGGAACTGCTGCTTAAATTCTACGCCTACCGGATGGCATTTTTCAAAAGTGCCTGGAATATTTTCGACCTATTGGTGGTCGGCCTGGGATTGATGCCAAAACAGGAAGGCCTGTCAGCACTGCGCGGATTGCGGGTGATCCGTGCGATGCGCCTGCTGTCCGTGGTGCCGCAAATGCGGGCCGTGGTGCAGGCGCTGCTGGATGCTTTACCGGGCATGGGCGCGGTTATCGTGATGATCTCTATCGTGTTTTACGTCTTTGGCGTGATGGCGACCTTGATGTACGGCACCGCCTTTCCCGATTGGTTCGGCACATTGGGCCGATCGCTTTATTCACTGTTCCAGATCATGACATTGGAAAGCTGGTCCATGGGCATCGTGCGCCCGGTGATGGAGGTTTTTCCATCAGCTTGGGCGTTCTTTGTCCCTTTCATCATCATCACCGCCTTTTCGGTGCTGAACCTGTTTATCGGTCTGTTGGTCAACACCATGCAAGACGCGGTGGAGGAAGAGACCGAAGCCGAGTTCGACAATCTGCGCCAACTGGTGCGGGATGAGACCGACACGGTGGACCGCAATGTTATGGCCTTGATGGAAGAGGTCAAAGCCCTGCGGGAAGAACTGAAACTGGCTAACGGCAAGAAGGGGGGCTAGGGCTCCGATGGCGGGCAGGGCGCAGAAATTCATCATTGGCAAAACGGCGGCCCGTGTTCACACCGAATACGATCTGGCGCTTTATGGTGCTGTGAAACCTGTGCAATTGCCCTTTGTTCTGGGACTGTTCGGGGAATTGACCGATCCTGCACAACTTGACGCACGCTCCATCGAGGACCCCGGATTTTTCCAAATCAACGTTGAAGGTTTTTCGGCGCAACCGGATATGACCGGCGCAGCAATTGAGGCGCGCAACAAGGCCCTGCATCCGTTGTTGCAGGGGCATGCCGAGTTCAGCGATCTGATCACCTATCTGGAGGGTGCTACAGCGGATGCTGCACCCGAAGTAAACGAACAAGCCAGTGCATTGGACGCCCTGCGGGCCATGAAAATGCCCGAGCCAGAGGAAGATACCAGTGGTTCAATCCTGGACAGCCTGCGGGCGACCGCCGCCCCCGACATTCCAGAGGTAGACGAAAGCGCGACGGCACTGGATGCGCTGCGCAGCGTTGAAATTGCGGAGACACCTTCTGACGATGGCACGGCCGCGCTAGATGCATTGCGCGCTGTGGAGGTTGCACAGGAAAGTCAGGAAGACGACGGTGTCACGACATTGGACGCTTTGCGCAACCAAGAGCTTACGGAGACCGTACCAGAAGACAGCGGTGCTGCACTGGATGCGCTACGGGCGGTAGATCTTGGTGACGTGGATGAGGATGCCGGGGACAGCGCAGCAGAAGCACTAGACGCCTTGCGCGCCGCCGATATTCCCACGCCAGAGGCTGCAGATCAGACAGATGCCATCCTCGCCGGGATTGAAGAGATCGAAATTGCAGAGGATCAAGACACCTCAGATTCGGTTCTGGCCGGTATTGAAGTGGTCGAGGATACGCCTCAAACAGATGATGTCGCGGATGCATTGGCTGGGCTGGAAGCACCCGAAGAGGTTGAAGAAACCGATGATCTGGACGCGATCCTCTCTGATCTGGAAGCACCGCTTGAGGAGGAGCAAGCGGATAGGGCGGAGGATATCCTCGCGGGGATCGAAGCTGTTGACGAGGCTGAGCTCGAAGATACCTCCGATGCTGTCCTCGCCAGTATCGAAACCGTGGAGGACACGCCTCAGACCGACGATGTCGCGAATACATTGGCTGGGCTGGAAGCGCCCGAAGAGGTTGAAGAAACCGATGATCTGGACGCGATCCTCTCTGATCTGGAAGCACCGCTTGAGGAGGAGCAAGCGGATAGGGCGGAGGATATCCTCGCGGGGATCGAAGCTGTTGACGAGGCTGCAGTTGAAGATACTTCCAACACTGTGCTCGCCAGTATCGAAACCCTAGAGGATACGCCTCAGACCGATGATATCACGGATGCATTGGCTGGGCTGGAAGCACCCGAAGAGGCTGAGGAGGAGGATAACCTTGATGCAATCCTCTCTGATCTGGAAATCCCAGAAGCCGTAGCAGAGGAAGATGATCTTGACGCGGTTCTATCAGGGTTGGATCAGCCCGATGCACAAGAGGTGGACGATGGTGGCGTGGAAGATGTCCTTGCCGGGTTGGACATAGCTGCGCCGGTTGAGGACAGTCCAGAGGATGTTGATGACATCCTTTCTTCCCTTGATGGGGTTGCATCAGAGGAAGATCAAGCTGAGGTACTGGACACGACATTGGCCGGTTTGCAAGCACCGGATGAGGCATCTGCAGAAGATATTCCGGTTCTGGCCGATGAGGAACCAGAGCCAGCAGAAGAGGCTGATATTGAAGATGTGCTGGCTGATCTGGAGGAAACACCTTCAGCGGAAGACAAGCTTGACGCGCTGCTGGTGGACCCCGCAGACAGCACAAGTGCTGGCGATGCTGATGATCTTGAAGCGCTGTTGGATGACATTGGGGCGGAGGATAGCGGCGCAGATGAGGATCTTGAGGACCTGTCGGCAGATGTGAGTGCTGCCGAGGTACCGGAGGAGGATGAGCTTGAAGGAATGCTGGATGGGTTGGGTTCAGCGCCGCCTGTCGAGGACCTCATTGAGACACCCGAACCCGATCCTGAAACTCCCGCGCCTGAAGATACCGCCGCGCTTGATGGCGCCGAGGCCTCTCTAGACGATGCTTTGACCAAGGAAGAAGAGCAGGCCGCGCGGGAGATGGAAGAGCTGTTGGCGGATTTGCAGCCTGACGTGCCGGATGACGAAGATGATGATCTGGACGCTCTGCTTGGGGCGCTTGAGGACCCGCCGGAAGAGGAAGAACCGGAACCCGCGGCCCTTGACGATCTGGACGCTTTACTGGCCGGGTTGGAGGGCGACATCGAGGAAGCGGAGGAAGAGGCCGCAATCGATCAGGACGCGCCGGCCGAAGCTGCGGCAGATGATATGGATGCCCTGCTTGATGGGCTGGAGACAGAGGCTTCCGACGCGCTGGCTCCTGAGAGCGAGCAGAATGCACCACCGGCGGCAGAGGATGATCTCGACGCGCTGCTTGACGGATTGGATGCAGAGACCGCTGACAGCAAAGATACCGACGGGAGCGCCGCAGAAGAGGGGAAGAGTGATATGCCTGCTGATACAGCGGACGGAACGGCCAAGGCGACCCTCAGCTCAGAACCGGAGTTTGCCTTTGGCACCATGAGCGGCGAACGCCCCGACGCGCAAAGACTAGAGCGTAAACGGTTCCGCATTGCGCTTTTGGGTGATTTCACCGGACGCTCTGCACAGGGGTTGATCGAGGTCGGCGATGGGCTGGCGGCCCGCAAACCGATCCTGCTGGATACCGACACGGTCGAGGATGTGATCGAAGGGTTTGCCACAACGCTTGTCTTGCCCATCGGCAAAGACGGGGCTGGGGTGGAAGTCAAACTGGGCGGGCTGGACGATCTGCACCCCGATGAACTGTATGAGAATGTTGAGCTTTTCGCCGCGTTGAAAAGCCTGAAATCGCAGCTGGGCAATGGCGGCACGGCGGAGAGTGCCGCCAAGTCGCTGATCGCCTGGGGCGAACAGCATGGCCGCGCGGTCGCGCCTGCGCGTGCGACCTCTGGCGGCAATACCGTGCGCGCCGATCTTAAGCTAAGTGATTTTCAAAAGCTGATTGGGGATACGGAAAAAACGCTGGCGCAACCATCGCCGGTGGACGAGCTGATGGCCCGGGTGGTGGGGCCCCATATCCGCAAACTGCCCGATCCTGATGTCACCGCAATGGCCGGGGCGGTGGATGATGCCCTTTCGGGTGCGATGCGCATGGTCTTGCACCACCCTGAATTCCAATCGGTAGAGGCCCAGTGGCGCGCGCTTGATCTGATCGCGCGCAGCATTGAAACCGATGATACGCTTGAGGTGATGCTGTATGATGTTTCTGCCGAAGAGATCGCGGCGGATCTGACGCAATCAGATGATTTGTCCACCAGCGGCCTTGCGCGGTTGCTGACCGAAGGGCCGATGGATGAGGAATTCGGGCGCGGTGCCTATTCTGCCTTGATCGGCATGTACACCTTTGAAGAAACACCACCTCACGCGCAGCTTCTGGGCCGCATCGCACGGGTTGCTGCCCATGTCGACGCGCCTTTCTTCGCAGCGATCACGCCCAGCTTTATCGAGACACCCAAACAGGACCGTCACCCGCTGGTGGCAAAGGAATGGGACACCCTGCGCGCCATGCCCGAAGCGCGGCATTTGGCACTGGCCACGCCACGCTTCTTGATGCGGCGGCCATATGGTGCCAAAACAGAACCTATATACGAGTTTGATTTTGAAGAATTCACCCAAAGCGCCGGATTGTCTGGTATGCTCTGGGCGAACCCTGTGGTTTTGGTTGCTATTTTGCTGGCCAAATCTTTCAAGGAGAATGGTCCGTCGATGGGGTTGGGGGAAATCATGTCGCTTGGCGATATGCCCTATCACTTTGTTTTGGACCGCTATGGCGATCAGGTGGCACTGCCGTGCACAGAACGGAACCTGACGCTGGATAAGGTCGAAACCGTTTTGGGGCGTGGATATCTGCCTGTGGTTTCGATCAAGGGACGTGACGACATTCGGCTGGCTTCTTTCCAGTCGCTGGGGGGAGGCGAAATTCTGGGCCCCTGGAGCGGCGTTCAACCACCGCCACCCTCTGCACCAACACCACCCAAGGCCGCGCCTGAAGCCGCGGATGGAAACGACAACGACGCCGCTGGAGATGACGACGATCTGGACGATTTGCTGTCAGGTTTTGATCTCGATGCGGATGATAGTGACGAAGACATTGATAATGATGAGGACATGGATGCCGAACTGGCTGCGCTGCTGGCCGATCTTTGAGCAAGGGAAATTACGCCCTGCAACGGCCGCGCCATTTTTGAGGAACATTTAATGACGATTAGCAAACCAAGAGACGACGCTTCGACATGGATGTCGGGGACTTACACAACAAAGAAGCTGCGGCTGAAACAGGCCGTGGTCAAAGAGAAACTGTCGACGCTGACAGAAACCACAGTTGAGTTTCTGGCCCGCAAGACAAACGTAAAACTGGCCGATTTTGTCGGCCAGATCATGACAGTACACGTTCAGCAGGACAGCGCCGGTGACAACGGGCGCATGTTCACCGGTACCTGTATTTCGGTCGAGGCCATGGGCATGCGCGACGGCGACGACCACTATGTCGCGCAGATCCGCCCGTGGTTCTGGATGCTGACCATTGAACGCAACACCCGCGTTTTTCAGGAGATGTCAGTCAAGGACATCATCGAAGAGGTGTTGGGCAAACACGGCTTTTCGGACTACCAGATCAAGACCTCGGAAACATATGAGAAACGCGAATATTGCGTGCAATATCGCGAAACCGATTTCGCCTTTCTGTCGCGGCTGATGGAAGAAGAGGGGATGTACTACTTCTTTGACCATTCCGACGCGCATATGAAGAACGAAAAACTGGTGATCTGCGACGGCGTGTCAGCGCATAAGGCGATCGACGATGATGTCGAACTGAAATTCAAGCCGCGTGACGGTGCGGACACCAAAACCCAGCCGACGATCAGCGAATGGGCCGCGGCCAATAGTGTAACGCGGGGCAAGGTCAGCCTTGCGGATTACGATTTCGAAAAACCCTCTGTGCGTCAGATGGAAACCACCAGCATGACGCGGGGCGATCACCAGTATAAGGAAAAGGAATACTATGATCTGCCCGGTCACTATCGCGGCAAAAAACAACTGGGTGACACGCGCACGCGGGTACGGGTAGAGGCTGATGCGATCCAGCATTTGATGTATCGCGGTGCCGGGGACGTGCGCCATTTCGCCACCGGATTTCTGTTCAAACTGTCAGAACACCCGGAAGAGGCGAATAACACCGACTATCTGATCACCGAGGCCGAGCATACCATCCTTGATTCCGACGAGATGAAGAAGAGCGACAAGGAAGTCTGGCTGGCGCTGCAACCCAAGAACATCGACATCGATGAAGAGATCAAGAACGACTATTCCTTTACCTTCGGTGCCGTGGCCAAGGTCAAACAATACCGCGCACCTTTCGTGACACCATGGCCGGAAATTCCGGGCATCCAGATTGGCGAGGTCGTGGGGCCAGAGGGCAAGGAAATCCATACCGACGAGTATGGCCGGATCAAGGTTCTTTTCAGATGGGACAGGATTAATCCGCCTGATGACACGGCGTCTTGTTGGATTCGGGTGGTGACCCAGTGGTCGGGCAATAACTGGGGTTTGTTGTCGATCCCGCGCATCGGTCAGGAAGTCGTCGTGCAATTTGAAGACGGTGATCCTGATCGGCCCATCGTCACCGGCATGATGTATAACAAGGACAAGATGCCCCCCTATGTCGACCCGCAGAAACCGACACGCACCGGCCTGATGACACGCACCTCGCCAAGTGGTGGGGAAACCGACTATAATGCACTGGTGTTCGAAGACGACGCGGGCAAGGAATACACCCATTTCCAGTCACAAAAAGACTATCAAATGGTTGTAAAAGACAGCGCACAGATCACCATTGGTGATGACGGTGTGAATGTCGCCCCTGATGCACATACGGTAGCCGCTGGCAGCCTGTTGCAAACGGTCAAACAGGATGTGACCGAAATGGTTCAGGAAGGGAACAAGCTGGAGACGGTGGATACCGGCACGCTTGACCTGATTGTCGAGGGGGACATGACCGAAACCGTGCGCACCGGCAATTATTCAGAGGTGGTTAACACGGGTAACAAGTCCGTTCAGGTCAAGACCGGGAACATCAGTGTCGATGCCGATGCAGGCAAGATCAATGTCAAGGCGGCAACAACAATCACGATGGAGGCAATGCAAAAGATCACACTAAAGGTCGGGGGCAGCTCAATCGAGATTTCGCAGGCGGGGGTCACCATCAAAGGCACCGGCACCGCGAAAATGGAAGCACCCTTGGTCACCGCGCAAGCTTCAGGGATGTTGACCCTGAAGGGCTCAGTGACGAAGATAAACTAAGGCGGTATGATGGGAAATCGATTCACAAATATGGTGAAAGTGCCGAAAGAGCCGGCGGCAAAATTGCTGTCCATGGCGAACACGCGGCTCGAAACACCTATTTCCGCCCCTGTCGCGGCCCTGCCGGATGTGGTGCTGGAAGAGCTGGACGAGAAAGGCGCAATGATCGACATCATCCGCCTGTTGTCGATCGTGCTGCCACCGCGCGAACGGGTCTGGTGGGCCTGTATGGCCGCGCGGGATTATGTCGGGCCAAAATCGGAAAACGATCCGAAATCATTGGCGGCTTCGGAAGACTGGGTGTTCAAACCGACAGAGGAAAACCGCGAGCGCGCCCGACTGTCGATGGACGAGGCCTATATCGACGATGACACGGTCAACATTGCCCTCTCGGTTGTTTATTCCGATGGCACCTTGGGGCCTGCGGATCTGGCGGAATACCCTGCACCTGCAGGGGCTGCGGAAACCAGTGCCTTTGCTATGAATATCGTGGCGTTAGACAAAAACTCTGATAGGTTTGAGGAGTATGGCCAAATGCTGATTGACCGCGCGGTTGATATTGCACGTGGCGGAAACGGCCGGATGGAGAACAAGGACAAGATGAAGGAGGCGACACAATGACATTACCCGCCGCCCGCATGACCGATATGCACTTGTGCTTGATGCCCGCACCGCCCCCCGCGCCGCCTGTTCCGCCCCCCGGTGTGCCCATGCCGATTTTAACGCCCTGTTGTCCAAGCGTCTTGATCAACTATCTGCCCGCAGCCCGCATGACGGATATGTCGCCGCTTGGTGTGCCACATCCTATTGTCAAAGGGTCAGCAACCGTTCTGATTAATTTTCTGCCGGCGGCGCGGGTTACCGATAACGTCGCTTGCGGGGGCATGATGATACCACCGTGCTGCCCCACTGTCCTGATCGGAGGTTAGCGTCAGGTATGCCGGTTAAACTTTCTTTCCAGTCTTCTGGCACCATGCCGGGTGATGTCGGCCCAATGCAGATGCCCACGGGTGGATCGCTTAGCATCGGGCGTGGTCCGGCCAATGACATCGTCTTGCCTGATCCCGAACGCCAGCTGTCCAAAAGCCACTGTGTAATCGAAGATCACAATGGCAATGTTGTGCTGGTCGATTTTTCCACCAATGGCACCTTTCTGAATTATTCCAAAACGCCGCTGGGGCGCATCCCGACACCGATCAACAACGGCGATATCCTGTCAGTGGGCAGCTATGAGCTGCTGGTTGAGATCACCGAGGCAGCTGCCGCACCGATCCCCGATCCGGTAGGGCATAGCCAGGTTTCACACGGGCAGGCGGATAACGCACCCGATCCTCTGGACCTGTTGGATGATGTGGGGCCGGGCGGGGATTTTCTGGATGACCTGCTGGGGTCTCCCGAAGGGCCCAAAGGGCCAAGCCAGATCAACACAGCAGATCCCATTGATGATCTTCTGCCGCCTTTGGGAGAGGAGGAAGATCCGTTTTTCGCCAAACCTTCTGATGGGTTGAACGACGATCTGGGGCCAAGTCAGGCCATGCATAACGCCAGCGCCAGCGACAGCTTTCGCCCGTCACATTCCAGCGGCCCTGCGGTTATTCCCGACGATTGGGATGATGACCTTTTGTCACCCTCCACGCCGGAGGCGGAACCCGCACCGAAGCCCGCGCCGGAACCAGAGCCGGTCACAACCCAGAAACCGATTGCCCCCAAGGCACCGGCTAAACCTGCCAAACAGGCGGCCCCTGATCCGACAAAACCCCCGACTGCGGACAAGGACGAGACAACAGCCGCCCCCGCGACCACCGAAAGAACCGAAAAACAGGCCATCGCGGCCGGTGATCAGGGTGCGGCGCGCGCGTTCTTCGATGCGCTGGACGTGGAGGGACTTGAGATACCGGATGAGGATTTGCACACCTCGATGGGGCGCATGGGACGGGTGATGCGCACGATGATCACCGGCCTGCGCGAGATCCTGATGACGCGTACCTCAATCAAATCCGAATTTCGTATTGAGCAAACGATGATCAGCTCTGGTGGCAACAACCCGCTGAAATTCTCGATCAGCGCGGATCAGGCGATTGAGGCTTTGATCAAGCCAAAGTCGCGCGGTTATCTTGGCTCTGAGACGGCAACCGAACAGGCGCTGAATGACATCAAGGCGCATGAGGTGGCCATGGTCACCGGAATGGAAGCCGCGCTGAAAGGCATTTTGGCAAAACTTGACCCCGAAGTCTTGGGGGCGCAAATTGAATCCGGTGGCAGCTTTAGCTCACTTTTGAAGGGCAAGAAGGCGCGCTATTGGGAAACCTACGAAAAAATGTATGGCCAGATCGCAGATCAGGCCGAGAATGATTTTCACGAACTGTTCAGCCGCGAATTTGCGCGGGCATATAAAGACCAGCTCGAAAAGTTAAAATAATCCGGCCTCGACACGGGGCGGACGGCACAGGGAGAATTATGTGTCCTGGGACAGTAAAGTGCTTTGGACGGAGGGGTTGTTTTTGCAACCCCACCATTTCCAACAGGCAGATCGCCACAAAGAAGCGCTGATTGCAGGGCTGGCGCGTCGTATCCGGCCTTATGGCTGGGGTGTTAATGCGCTTGAGATTGACGAGGAAGTGCTCAAGGTCGGGCAGTTCGCGCTTAAGGGCTGTTCGGGTCTGACCCATGACGGCATGGTCTTTCGCGTACCACAAACCGAAGATCACCCGCCCGCGCTGGAAGTGCCGGAAACGATCAAGGATTGCGTGGTTTACCTGACAGTGCCGCAGCGCCGCCAAGGCGCCGTTGAGGTGGATCTGACCGGCGCGGAACAATCGGTCAGCCGGTTGCGCCCTGCCGAGCTGGAGATCACTGACACCATGGGGCATGATCAGAAACCGGTCACCATCGGTGTAGGCAAGATGCGTTTGCAATTTGCACTGGCGGTGGACGAACTGGCCGATATGCTGGCGATCCCGATTGCGCGGATCATCGAAGTGCGTCCCGACAAAGAGATCATTCTGGACCGCAGTTTCATCCCCAGCTGTATCGACCTGCGCGCGGCGCCGCCGCTGGAAGGGTTCATTCGCGAAGTTGAGGGATTGTTGTCACATCGCATGACCGCCCTTGCCGGGCGCCTCTCCGAAGGGGGGGCGGCAAAAGCTGTGGCCGAAGTGTCTGATTTCCTTCTGCTGACTGTAATCAACCGGATGATTCCGGTGTTTCGTCATCTGACCACACTGGAAAATCTGCACCCTGAAGATGCTTATCGTCATTGTGTGGCGCTGGCGGGCGAATTGTCGGTCTTTATGACCACCAATAAACAGCCCCCTGAATTTCCGCCCTATCAACATGATAACCTCTCGATCAGCTTTGCGCCGGTGATCCGCACCTTGCGGCAATACCTCAGTTCTGTTCTGGAACAGACCGCGATTTCGATCCCGCTAGAGGCGCGCAAATATGGCGTCAGCGTTGGCGTTATTTCAGATCGCAAGCTGATCAGCACCGCGGGTTTTGTCCTCGCCGTTCAGGCAGAGATTCCCGCCGAAGACGTGCGCCGCCATTTCGCGGGGCAGGCCAAGATCGGGCCGGTCGAAGAAATCCGCCAATTGGTCAACTCTGCCCTGCCGGGGATCACGCTGCGTCCGATGCCAGTCGCGCCGCGTCAGATCCCCTATCATGCAGGTGTTGTGTATTTTGAACTGGCCGCTGACAGCCCGTATTGGGGCAAAATGACAACGTCAGGCGGCATCGCTGTGCATGTTT
Organism: Sulfitobacter pacificus; assembly: GCF_030159975.1. NCBI lineage: Bacteria > Pseudomonadati > Pseudomonadota > Alphaproteobacteria > Rhodobacterales > Roseobacteraceae > Sulfitobacter > Sulfitobacter pacificus. Next base: position 13,915 of record NZ_BSNL01000002.1, on the reverse strand, counting down.
CAGGTCAATACCCCGGCCTGAACATGGAACTTTGGGCGATTCGTAACTCGTAGAATTAGGAAAAGGGGCAAGCCATGTCATCCGACGACCCGTTTGCAGAACCCGAGGATACAGACAAGACGGTGATCCGTCCCAATCCGGGCGGGCGGCGCACCGCCGCAACACCACCAGCCAGCGCGGCAGTGATGGCCGAACCGATGGCCGCACCCGCCCAGCCGACAGGTTCCATGGGGATTCCAGCTGCGGCCGCCGCCCCACAAGCCACCAAACGCGACGGTGCCCAAGAGACCGAAATGGTCCATACCGGCATGAACCAGCTGACCGCCTGTGCAGCACCGCTGTTTTCGCTGATCAGCCGGATTCGCAACCGTGCGCAACATATGGACCCGGACAAGCTGCGCTCCTCGGTGGTTGCAGAGGTACGGGCATTTGAAAACCGCGCCTTGCAGGCGGGCGTGCCTGCGCAAACGGTAAAGATTGCGCGTTATTCGCTCTGTGCGACTTTGGATGATGTGGTGCTGAACACCCCTTGGGGTGGGCAATCCAGCTGGGGCTTGCAATCCATGGTGGGCACCTTCCACCGCGAAACCGTGGGGGGTGATCGGTTTTACGACCTGCTGGCGCGGCTTGAGAAAGAGCCGGGTAGCAACCTTGATGTGCTTGAATTCATCTACATGTGCCTGTCACTGGGTTTCGAGGGGCGTTTGCGCGTTGAGCAGGGCGGATCAGACAAACATCTGCAAATCCGGCAAGGGCTGGCGCGGATCATTCGAGGGCAACGCGGTGATGTCGAACGCGACCTCTCTCCCCATTGGGAAGGCGAGAACAAACCGTTCAAGGTGCTCTCCGCATGGCGTCTGGTCTGGATCGCCCTTGGTGTGACTGCCGCGCTTCTTGCCCTGCAATTCACTGGATTTTCCTATCTTCTGGGCACGCAAACCGAACGGTTGATTGGGCAGCTTTCGGTCATCGACAGTGGCCCGGTTGCCGAACTGCAACGCCGCGCGCCGCCGCCGCCGCCAACCCCGCCGGCCTCTTCCGAAGAAGTTCGGCTGAAAAAGGTCGTGACCTTCCTACAAAAGGAAATCGACGAGGGTATCGTCAACGTCTTTCAAAAAGGCAACACGTTGGTCATTCGCATCGCCGGGTCCAACATGTTTGGCTCGGGGTCGGACACGCTGACAGATAAATTTGTCGAACCCATCGCGCGGGTGGCGGTTGCCCTGAATGATGAACCGGGTCCGGTGATCATCACCGGCCATTCGGACAATGTACCGATCAAATCCTCGCGTTTCCCGTCCAACATGCATCTTAGCCTTGCGCGGGCCAAATCTGTGATGGCCTCGATGGCGAAAACCATCGAAGACAAGGACCGGCTGACCGCAGAGGGGCGCGCCGAAAAAGAACCCATCGCTGACAATGGCACACGTGAAGGGCGGGCCACAAACCGCCGCATCGAAGTGTTGCTTGTGCAGGAGACCCAATAATGTACGTCCGCCGCTTCTTTGTCATGATGTTCAGGTCGATCTATACGATCCTGATCCTCGTGGCCGCCGCCTTGTCTCTGGCCGTCTGGTTCCTCGCCCCGTTTATCGGCAGCGAAACCTGGCATCCTTTCGACAGCGTCAAATCGCGGGTCATTTTCATAGGTGGCATCTGGTTCTTCTTCTTTGGCCTTGGCCTGTTCATCTTCTTGCGCCGTCGACGCAAGGAAAAGGCGATGACCGAGGAAATCGCCGAACAGATGGACGATGCCGGTGATGATGTCACCGCCGCCGAACTGGGCGAACTGCGCGACAAGCTGAAAACTGCAATGGCGGAATTGCGCAAATCCGGCAACGGGCGCAAGCATCTGAACGAATTGCCATGGTATGTGATGATCGGCCCGCCAGGTGCCGGTAAAACAACGGCGATTGTCAATTCCGGCCTGAAATTCCCGCTGGCGGATAGTATGGGCAAAACCGCCATTGGTGGTGTGGGCGGCACGCGGAATTGCGACTGGTGGTTCACCAATGACGCGGTGCTGATTGACACCGCCGGGCGTTATACGACGCAGGAAAGTGACCAGGAAACCGACAATGCAGGCTGGATCGGCTTTCTCGGCCTGCTCAAGAAATATCGCAAACGCCAACCGATCAACGGGGCGATGATTGCGATTTCCCTAAGTGATCTGTTGCAACAGGATGAGGTTACACAGGCTGGTCACGCCTTGGCCGTACGCCGCCGTCTGAATGAGCTGCGCGAGAAACTGGGGGTGCGTTTCCCGGTTTATGTTCTGTTTACCAAGGCCGATCTGATCGCCGGTTTTTCCGAGTTTTACGACAATCTGGGCAAGGAAGACCGCGAACAGGTCTGGGGCTTCACCCTGCCGCTGGACAGCTCCAAGGGCGAGGTTTCACCGGTTGCCGCCTTTGATGCGGAATTTGGTCTGTTATTGGGTCAGCTTAACGCGCAATCGCTGGAACGGATGCAGACAGAGATTGATCCGCAACGCCGGTCCCTTGTTGCCGGCTTCCCTAGTCAGGTCGCCTCCATGCGCACGGTTGCGCATAATTTTCTGTCTGAGGTGTTTCAGGACAACCGCTATGAACAGCGCCACATGCTGCGCGGCATCTACTTCACCTCCGGTACACAGGAAGGCACGCCGATTGACCGCCTGATGCTGGGTATGGCGCGGACCTTTGGCATTGGTCGTCAGGCGATTGGTACAGGGCAGGGGCAGGGGCGTTCCTATTTCCTGACCCGCCTGTTTGAACAGGTGATTTTCCCCGAGGCCGGTCTTGTCTCTGCCGATGACAAGGTCGAGCGCCGCTACCGCTGGACCAAACGTGCGGCCATTGCGGCCACTGTTCTTGTGGCCCTTCTGACCGGCACCCTGTTCACCCGCAGCTATCTGGGTAATCAGGAGCTGATCGAACAGGCGTCCACCTATGTGGACAGCTATCAACAGGTCAGCTCGACCTTGCCCGGCAGCCCCTTGGGTGACACTGATCTGCCGCCTGTGGTCGATGCGCTGAACATCCTGCGTGACATGCCGACCAACCCCGCGCTTGGTGATCCCGACCCCGAAGGACGGCTGACCTATGGTCTCTATCAGGGCGAAGTGATCGGCACACAGGCCGCACAAACCTACCGTTCTGCCCTCAATCAACGTTTCCTGCCGCGTCTTTTGCTGCGGCTTGAGGAACAGATTACCGGCAATGTGAACAACCCTGATCTGCTTTATGAGGCGTTGAAAATTTATCTGATGCTGGGTCTTGAGGGGCCAATGAACAGCGAGCTGGTGCAGGAATGGATGGATATCGACTGGTCTATCACCTACGCCGGCGCCAACCGCGCCGGACTGCGGGATGATCTTGCGTTCCACCTCGATGCCATGCTGTCCCAGCCGATGGAGAAAATCGCGTTGAACGGTCCGCTGGTTGAACAGGTGCAGGGCATCCTGTCGGAAATGCCACTGGCGCAGCGCGTGTATAATGGCATCATCAACAGCCCCTCCGCCACCAGCCTGCCAGAATGGCGCATCACCGAAGCGGGCGGTCCAGCGGTTACCCGTGTTCTGGTCCGTTCTTCCGGCAAGGCACTGAACCAGGGGGTCGAGGGGATCTTTACCTATGACGGGTTCAACGACGTCTTTCTGGGTGAAGCTCTGGGTGTTGCGAAGCGCATTCAGGGTGACAGCTGGGTGCTTGGCCCTCGCGGCGAGGCAGAGCAGACCGATGCCGCGCTTACCGCCCTCAGCCGGGACGTGCTGGATCTGTACTATAACGATTACATTGCGCGCTATGACGCGATCCTAGGCGATATTGACGTAATCCCACTGGAATCCCTCAGCCATGCGGTTGAGGTGACCAATGTCTTGTCGGGTCCCACCTCGCCGATTGTGAATATCCTGACGGAAATATCCAAGGAAACCAAACTGACCGCGCCACGCGGGGGCATTTTGGGCGGGGATGAGGTAGCCGAAGGTGTCGGGCGGATTGCCCAGCTTGAAGCGCGTTCCAACCTCAGCATTCAGGGCGAAATCCTGCTGAGTGCCTTGCAAAACTCGGCGCAGGCACAGGCTGACGGGTCTCCGGCAAAGCCGCCGGGGTCTTATGTCGAGGACCGTTTTGAATGGCTGCACACCTTGGTGGAACGCCCCGAAGGGCAGGACAGCCAGCTTGATCTTCTGGTCGGCACATTGCAGGAAGTCTATCAGGAGCTGAACAAGATGTCCTTCAGCGGCGTTGCGGCCACCGCGGTTGATGGTGGCACGGCGACACAGCGGTTTCAGCAAATGGCCAGCCGCATTCCCGGCCCGCTGGAACGCTGGGCAAGCCAGATCACCAGCAGCTCAACCGGGATCACCGCCGATGGCACCAGGTCGTCGATCAATGCCAAATGGCAATCCTCGGTGCTGCCGTTCTGTACGCAAGCATTGGAAAACCGCTATCCGTTTAACCGCCGTGCACGGGCGGATGTGTCGATGTCAGACTTTCAAAAGATATTTGCACCCGGCGGTATGATCGATGTCTTCTTTGGTGAAAATCTGGCCAAATTTGTTGATACTGGCGCGCGGCCATGGGCGTGGAAAAAGGTCAATGACGTTGATCTTGGGATTTCTCCAGCGGTGTTGCAACAGATGCAATATGCCGCCGAAATCCGCGATGCGTTTTTTGCGGGTGCGCCCACCCCACAGGTCAATTTCCAGATCACGCCAGAAGCATTGGACCCCAAGGCACAGTCGGTTCAATTGACCATCGGTTCGCAGAACGTGCTGTTTGAAACCAGACGTCCCAACAACACGCCCGTTGCCATTACATGGCCCGGTTCGGTTGGGCTGGCGGGCGTGGTGTTTCAACCGGGTCTCAGCAATGGTGAAAGCCAACTGGCCAAAGATGGCCCATGGGCATGGTTCCGCCTTTTGGATGCCGCTGAAATCCGGCGCACAAATGTCTCGGACCGCAAACGCGTAATCTTTAATGTTTCGGGCCGCATCGCAATTTTTCAACTACAGTCAGGATCTGTTATCAACCCATTCGCACTCCCTGCGCTCACCAAATTCAGCTGCCCCAAGACGTTCTGATGGGGCAGGGTTTCGGCGCCTTTGGAAAGATGCCCGCCTTGGGCGATTTCTTTCACCTTAATGCCCCACAGGGGTTTGTCAGGGTGTGGGATGACTGGTTGCAGGGTGCGATGATGACGGCGGCGCAATCCGGTGGCGGGGCTTGGGATGATCAATATATGTCTGCCCCGATCTGGCGCTTTACCCTGTCACCCGGGGTGGCAGGGGCTGGCAAGGTTCTGGGCATTCTGATGCCCTCGGTCGACCGTGTCGGGCGGCGGTTCCCCTTGGCCCTGATGGCACCCATCGATCACGAAGGACCATCCGCGCTTGATCACCTGACTCAGGATAAAACCTTTGAAGCCTTGGAAGATCTCGCCCTTTCCTGCCTTGATGACGGTATGGACCGCGACCGACTAGCGGCAGCCTTGGTGGCCATTCCCGCCCCTGCGACACATACATTTGCCCCGCTGCGGCGTGCCGGAAATGCGCTGGTTCTGACACAGGCGGATATTCAGGGCACCGCACCGGAGTTCGCCGCAGGCCTGATCGGTGCGGGCATGGCAAAACCCTGTTTGTGGACCACCCTTGTGGATGGCACGCGCCGCGCTATGGTTTGTGACGGTTTGCCCGATGCACATCAATCGCGCGCCCTTTTTGACTTGAATGCCCCCTTGTGGGTCGAAGCGAGGCCGATCACATGACCCTGCGAACCCGCTATTCCGTACAGACCCATGTCGGCCTCAAGCGAAAAGTGAATGAAGACGCGATGCTGGCCCTGCCGGAATTGAACATCTGGCTGGTCTCTGACGGGATGGGCGGGCACGCTGCTGGCGATTATGCCAGCCGGTTAATTGCAGATATGGCCGCGGGCATTCCCTTGGATCTGGAACCCGGCGACAGGTTGCAAGCGCTGCGCGACACATTGCATGAGGCACACCGGCTGATCCGTGCAGAAGCCGCGGAACAGGGGTTCGATGTGATCGGTGCCACTGTTGTTGCCCTGCTACTGGCAGAGGGGCATTTTGCCGCGATCTGGGCGGGGGACAGTAGGCTTTACCGGCTGCGCGACGGTGAAATCGAGATGCTGACCACAGATCATTCAGTTGTTGCCGCCCTTGTGGAGGCTGGTCATTTGAGTTGGGACGAAGCCGAACATCACCCGCAATCCAATGCAATCACCCGCGCTGTAGGTGTGGGTGAAGAACTGGAGCTGGAAAAGATCAAAGGCGATATTGCCCCCGGCGATCGTTTCCTGATCTGTTCGGACGGGCTGACCAAATATGCGACCTTTGACATGCTGCGTCAGGCCCTCAGCACCCAGCCGATTGAGGTGATCTGCGATCATCTGATCCAGATTGCCCTTGCTGGCGGCGGGGGTGACAACATCACCACCGCAGTCATCGACATCATCTAGGAACAGTCCGAAACCCGGCCTATTTATCCGCGATGGTGAAAATCCACGTATCCAGCGACTCAATCAAATCATCGGCAGAGCGTTCGCTAAGCGCTTCGGTAAACCCGACAGCGGATTCCTGTCGCGGGCGCATCTGGCGGAATAGGGGTGCATAGGAATGCAGCACTAAAATCTTGCTCTTGCCCAATGACGAAGCGTCAATGGTGAAGGCCAGCTCGCCCTCATTACGTTCCTGATTGTCCATGTCGAATGTCACGCGCAGCGGTACTTTGCCATTGCGGCCCTGACGCAGTGTTTCCACCGAATTGTCCGGCCGTCCGGTATTGGGCAGCAGATGAAACACATCCCCGGAAACATCCAGAATTGAGGCCGAAATGTACCCGGTGGTCAGGCTTTCAGGGATCATCAGGTCGATCACCGGGTTCTGACCAACAAGGAAACGGCCATCAGGCACATTGGCACCGCTGACCCCTTCGGTAAACACAATCTCGATCTCGCTTGCGGGGGCTTGCGGCAGATAATTCTCCACCAGACAAAGCGTCGGATTCAGCACCTCGGCGTCAATGACGACAAACCGATCTTCCGCGATATCCTCAATAGCATCCTGCAAGGCGTCAACCGTTGCTGTCCCTGCCAATGCCCCGGAAATCAGGATGGCATCTTCCGGGCCATAACCCACCGGTCCGGGATCACTCGCCTGTGTCAGCGGGCCACAATCGGCATATTGCGCCAACAGATATTCAACCTCAACCGCATCCAGAAACAACGACGTCAGGGAGACATCAAAGGTTCCTGTTAACGCGCCGGGCCATTCGGCGGGATATTTAGCGCTAAGCCGGTCCAACAATGCCGCATCCGTGGTACTGCCGGTAACTGCCGCCTCATTCCCATCCAGCGACAGCTGCCAGTCATCAAGCGCCGCAACATCGTCCAGCACGGTCATAACATCCGCCGCCCAGCTTTCAGCGATGTCACCTGAGGCCAGCGTCAAACTGGGTTCACCCCCCAGATCACGGATCCGCGCGGAAAGGGTTTCTTGCATCTGGGCACTGGGAACAAATCCGCTGGCCGTGGCCGGGGCATTTTCAGGATCCGCAATGACCAGCGCAAAAGGTACGGCCACTGGAAGCTCGGGTTCGCCCGTTCCAAACAACCCGCCAAACCATGCCGCCGCACCGCCGCCAATAAGTACAACCGCTGCCACTGCCGCTATTACGCCCGCAGACCCGCCACCGCTTTTTTTCGGTGTCCGTTTGACCGCTTCCGGTTTCTTGGCTTTTGGCGGTGGTGCGGCGGGGGGTGTCGGTTTCGTCTCTGGCGCTTTTTCCTCTGCCGTCTTTGTCGGGACAACAATCACTGTCTCATCCGACAGCGTATCCTCGACACCGCCACTGGCGATAAACGCCAGAACTTCATCCATGGATTGGAACCGTGCATCCGGCAACGGGGCAGTCATCCGATCCAACAGGCCCTTTAGCGGCTCAGGCACACCCGAGGTATCAAGCGGCAGGGATTTGTTTTTCACAACCTCCATCGGGTTATCCCCGATTTGCGGTTTCTTGCCCCGGAAGTTGGCCAGCAACAACGCACCCAGCGAATAGATATCAGACCGTGCGTCTGTATTCCCGCTCAGCTGTTCAGGCGCCGCATAGGCGTATTTTCCGGCAAACTCATTCCCGACAATGGTTTCCGCGCCAGGGTTGGTATCCTTGGCGATACCAAAATCAATAACCACCGCCTTGGCCGGATCACCGTCACGCAGGATGATGTTATCGGGCGACAGATCGCGGTGCACAATCGACCGGTTGTGCGCCACCCGCAGACCCTCACCAACCCGTTTGCACAGGACCAACAGATCCTCCGCAGACATCGGTCCTTCCCGCAGCTTGGCGTCAAGGCCGGGCCCATCGATATAGTCCATCACCAGATAGACCAGACCTTCAGAGGTTCGGTGGTTTTCGGAATAGCGCACAATCGCATCATGCCGGATCTCGCGAATTTCCTCTTCGCGAGTCATCAGCACAAGGAAATCCTCATTGCCGGAAAATTCGGCCTTCAGCACCTTAATAGCAATCAGCCGGCCAGAAATTTCATTGCGCGCACGGTACACATCAGAGGTGCCGCCGCGCCCCAAAAGTGCTTCGATCCGGTAGGTGTTGTTCAGTACATCACCGATTTGAAACGCATCGCCGGGGCGGGGGTCACTCATAGGTCAATCCAGTCAGCACAACATGGCGCATTACGCGCTTACCCAAGCGCCTGAAACTCAACCCTGCGGTTTGCATCGCTGCGCGGGTCAGCGGTGTCAAAGGGTGCACTTTCCCCCATGCCGATGGCCTGCAACCGGTTCTCGTCGATGCCACAGCTTGCCACCATATGGCGTTTGACCTCCTGGGCACGCAGCAGCGACAGGTTTTCATTATAGCTGGCTGCACCGGAACTATCCGTGTGGCCGATGATTTGAAAAACTGACACATCGACCGCTTTCATCGCTTCACAAAGGCTGGCCAGTTTTGGTTTTTCATCATCACGCAATGCTGCGCTGTCAAAGTCAAAGCTGATCTTCACATTGACCTGATCCGCCTTTTCGACCGCGACATATTCTTCTGTTTTAGCCACTTCCGCTTGCGCATCAGACGTTTGCGCCGCCTCGCCTGCGGGCACGATCACAAGGCCCCGTGTCTTTTGCTTATTGAAGGCATCTTTGATTTCATCCGCAGTCAGATCGGACTGGGCCATTGCGGATTGACCAACCAAAGTCAGCAGTGCGGCCATAGAGCCCGCAGTGAGGGTACGTAGGAAAAACATATCTCCTCCTTTCAAAAAGTGGTTCATTAAATATAGTAGGGTCAAGGTATACGACACGGGCACCGGTCACAACGGTTTTGACGCCGGCGGCCTGCCTGGCCTAGACTTTAGCAGGCCTACGACATTTATTTTCTGAAAGTTCTTATTCATGCGGTTCATTCCAGCCATCATCATCGCCGTCGCCATTATTCTGGCTCCCATTTTATGGTTCACCATTCCCATGATACTTGGCACCAATGACGTCGGCCGGGGCCCGGCCATCGACAGTCAGGCCCGAATTGAAATTGAGGTTTTGAACCAACAGGTTGAGGATATTCGCCTGCGTCTGGAAGACATCCGCGAAGGCATGTCCGCCCTAGGTCAAGAGGTCCGCAACCGTCCCGCCTTCCAACGCCAGATGCCAACTACTGGATTGGGCGGGCAGGTGCCGCAGAATGACGGTGCAGAGGTTTTTGAGCGCAACGGTACCAATGACATCATCGACGCCTATGCGCAGGTTGTTGTGATCGGGGATCGCAGGAATGTGAACAAAGGCCTGAAAACCGCCGGGCCCACCTATCTTGCCCAAAAACTGGGCAGGCCACGCGAGGTATTAAGCGATAAATGTGAGGCGATGACAAACCCCAGGTTAAAGCCCAAGCTGAAAACCCAGCGTGTCGGCCCCATTCGGGTAACCATGCTGCAACCGGCACTGGATTCACTCGCCCGTGTATTTGAAAACGTGCGCGTCACCGATCCCGATCTCTATGCAAGAATCAATACCGCAGGTGCCCTTTGTGTGCGGCGCATTCGCGGCACAAGGGACAGGATCTCTACCCATTCCTTTGGCCTGGCGGTGGATCTGAACATTGATGGCAAACTGGATACACTGGGGGATGGCAAAACGCAGCTGGGCCTGACCATTCTGGCCGATTTCTTTCGCACAGAAGGCTGGGTCTGGGGGGCCTCATGGCGCCGCGAGGACAGCATGCATTTTGAAATCAGCCGCAAACAGCTGGATCAGTGGCTGGCCGAGGGCAAGCTGTGATCCTCGTAATCTGCATTATGTAACATATCTTCCGGGATATATTAGAACCCTAGCAACCCGGCATCACTGATCGCGGCCTTGATGAAACTCTCCCTTTGATCCTCTGGCGCCCAGCCAAGAATCTCTTTGGGTTTGCTGTTATCAAACGGTGAATAATGCGCGCGGCTTTTCCAGTCACGTAAGCTGGGCTTTGACAAACCGCCGCGCCGCAACACTTTGGTTTTAAGGAAAAACTTAACCGCATCCGCGCCATACAACAGACCAAGCGGCCCGGATGAAACCTTGATCCGCGCACCCAGTTTCTGATGGATCGCATCAAAATACCCACGCGCCGACAACATGGGTTCACCGATCAGATTAAAACTCTCGCCTAGGGCTGCGTCATGCTCTGCCATCAGGATCAGCCCGTCAGCCACATCGTCAATCAGCACAAACGGTAAGGTGTTGCGCCCATCACCCCAGATTTTGACAGCACCCGCACCATGCCAACGCCCGATGCCCCAATGTTGCAGCGGCCCACCGGCCCCGACAACAATGCCGGGCCGTGCAATCGTCACCGGCAATCCCTTGTCGTGGTGCATCTTCATCAACCGCGCCTCGCATTCCGCCTTGGAGCGGGCATAGATATTGCGGCTTTCCATATCCTCGCCGAAACCAGTAGCTTCGGTGATGGTGACCTGCGGGTCTGACAGATCGTAAGAGGCGATTGTCCCGGTATAGATCAGGCGTTTCACACCGGCATTCAGGGCGGCCTGCGCAATCCGTTCGGTCACAGCCACGTCGTTTTCCAGGGCCGCCGCCCATGTTTTATCCTCGGATTTGGCCAGGTGATACACATGGGTGATCCCCTGCATCGCTGCCTCAAGCCCTTCGGCATCGCGCAGCGAAACCGCAACGGTTTCGACCTTATCGGCGATATCATCAAACGGGCCGGTCTTACCGCGCGACAGCACACGCACATGGGTGCCATTTTCGGCCAAACGCCGGGTCAGCGCCCGCCCGATAAACCCGGTGCCACCAATGACAAGCGCTGTCGGATTTGGCGTTCCTGTTGGTTTCGCATGCACCACCGGCTTGGGCAAAAGCGCCAGAGTATCCTCGATCGCACGCATCACCTTGATGGCACTGGCACCGCTGAACCGCGCATCAACCTGACGCGCGGCACCCAAGGCACCATATACCTCATCACAGATCCCGCGAAAGCTCAGCCCATATGGGGATTTCTGATTAAGCGAGGTCAGCTGCCGCGCCGCATTCACAACGCCCTCCCGCAGGTACCCGACACTTTGCCCCAGGGCATCGCGCAGCGGATTCAGCACCAGATCAGAGGTATTTACACCAGCAACAACCAGACTGTCCTTGGCATAATCCAGCCGCGCCATGGCAGAGGATCCCCGCAGTACCACCGACCGATCATCATAGGTTTCCACCAAAGCAAGGTTCAACGTCACATCAACGCCCCCTGCCCGCGCCAGAATCCGCCAGCCCTGCGGGCGCGTCCCGCCGCCCGGCAATGCAATTTCTTTGGAGGTTTGCAGGTGCAGGATTTCAATCTCGCCAAACAGATCCTGCATAAATGCATAGAGATGCGGACCAAGTTCCAGCAACAGATTGCGGGTTTCGCACATCATCCAAATACCATACGGACCCGAACGCAACGGCCCGAGCGGGAAACACCAGTTAATCTCCGCTGTGGAGACCCGCCCCAGTTTTCCACTTTCTTTCAATGCCTTGAGACGTTGATAAGACGGAAGCGCAAGGAAGTTATGCCCCGCCGCAAACTGCACACCTGCGCCCTCTGCCGCTGAAACCATCGCTTCAACATCTGAGGCGGACAGGGCGACAGGCTTTTCCACCAGAACATGAAGCCCCCCGGCAATACATTCCTCGCTCACCGCGCGGTGATACTCCGGCGGGGTCAGCACATGCACCGCATCCACGACCCCGGCTGAAAGAAGCTCTTGAACAGAACCAAAGGCGGTAATCCCGCGCTGTGCTGCGAATTCCTGCGCCGCTGCCAGATTGTTATCCACCACAGCTGTCAGCTCTGCCTGATCCGTCGCTTGGATCGCATCCGCATGCCAGTCGGAAATATAGCCAGCCCCGATGATGCCAACACGTGTTCTCTTGCTCATTTCAGGCTCACTTATATTCGATAATCACCATATCAGCGCCCTTACGCTTGCGCTTATGATAGGTTGCTGCGCCGACAATATTGGGGAACTTCGACAGAAATAAGTAGAAACCATGGTGGATGGCCCGCAATCTGGGCAGGCCCGACCGGATCAGCCCCAGCACCGTGCGCAGATAGGAAACCGTAAAAAGCAGCAGCACAAGCGCCAGCAGCGGCCAGAAAAACAGCGCCCCGATCAGAGCCAGAACAGGCAGAACAGCGCCATAAATCCACATTCTTTTGCGCTCCCGTTGAAAATATTCGGGATGCAGATCATTCACCTGTTCAAATCCGTGCCCGGTGCGCACGGCCCTGCTCCACCATTGGCTGAACCGCATCATATGCGCATCATGATGGGTCATCGCCTCAGGCAGGCGGCGCAATCTCCAACCGGCTTTGCGCAAACGGGTGCAAAATTCGTCGTCTTCAGCGGCAATAACCTGCGGGTTGAACCCGCCAACCTGTTGAAATGCAGCTGTTCTGACCATCATATCCCCACCGCAAGCCGAAATTTCGCCAACAGGTCCATGCCATTCATGATCACACATCTGATTGTAAACACTGGCATCCGGGTTAATCTCCGCACGCCAACCCGTTACAACCGCAAGCCTGTCCTGCCCTTCAAACTCTGCCACCGCTTTAGAGAGATATCCCGGTTCCAACCGGCAATCCCCATCCAGAAACTGAACCAGCTGTGGTGGATCAACCCGGTCCATGATCCGTTCAAACCCCGCATTTCTGGCCCGGGCCGCCGTAAAGGGAATGCTCTTGTCCAACAGGATACATTCAGCACCCAGACGGGTGGCATTTTCAAGGGAGGCATCGGTGGATCCGCTGTCAACATAGACCACCAGCGCAACCTCATCTTTCAGGGAGGTCAGACAGTTGATCAAACGCTCACCTTCGTTACGGCCAATGACCACAGCGCCGATTTTTACCTTGGAAGTCATGAAATATCTCGCTTGGATTGAGGCCAGGGGTGTACAAGGCATCTGCAATCACGGGTTTCCGGTCAAGCGGATTTTTTCATTACGACGCGAACATAGTCACGTCATGTATTTGTCCGGGATTACCGGCTATTTTATGATTGAATATGGTTATAATTTTATCGTTAGAGAGATATTTTTGTTATTTGGAGTGATTATTAGGTTTGGCGATGACCTACTCTCCCACGCCTTAAGACGCAGTACCATCGGCGCTAAGGCACTTAACGGCTGGGTTCGGGATGGAACCAGGTGTTTTGCTCTCGCTATGATCACCAAACCAAAAAAGCACTCCAAAGCTTGTTTCGCATTTACATTATATGGGAAGGATGTTCCCTGTTTCTCGCTATCCTGGATAGGCATTGCGGAGGTGTATTTGCGATACAAGCGACATCGCCATCTTTCCTGATGGCGACGTCTAACGCGTCCAAGTCATGTACATCTAATGTATTGTGTATGC